>JBIKVD010000183.1:0-8473 GCA_044357055.1 Oligoflexales bacterium
CAGTTTCTATTTTTTTGCCAAAATCCCTTAGCTTTTTGTCCACATCTTTGCCACCTGGCAGAGTGGGCATGGGAATTCCTGAGTTTCCCTTATCTTTGTCAGAGTCAATATCGCTTTCTTCTGATTCAGGACTATCACCTTCAGCTAGGTCCGAGTTATTTCCGGAGCCAGTCGCTGATTCTGGCGCTGAACTCGGGGCAGCGCCCTGGTTCGGTGACGGGTTTGCGCCTGTACCTTTAACGGCCACGGGCTCTGATCCCTGAGGGTCTGCCATTACCGGTCCAATGTTTTCCAGAGTGCCCGGCTGCGGACCTTCTGGCTCTGCCGGACTACAATCTGTAACGGCATAACCCGTACACTGAAGCACCACACCCTTATCACTCTTGTGGTAGGTTACCGTCTCGGCTAACTTGTCATCGTCGGGGACCTGCTGGTGTTCGACCTTCAGAGCGCCACGCGTATCACCTTCCTGGGCCGCGTTTTGTTCGCAGTTGTACTCGCTTTCCCGCTTACATTCGACGGGATAGCCTTCCGGAGTCGTTATGATATAGGTGCCCTCTTCCAAGGTGACATCCCCGGTCTGGGGATCGACGCGAAAGGCGGGATTGATTTGCTGCCTGCCGAAATGAGGACTACAGGCTAATACGATCATCAAAAGAAATAGATTCCAGGATGGGCATTGCCGCCGGTGCGTGTGTTGTTTCACTTTGGCCCCCCGGCAAGAGGCTTAGAGCAGGTATCAGCAAGCTCATGGTAGCGAATTTCCGCAACACGAAATCCAACGAGATCAACGATGCCGTCGGCAAATGTTAGAAAATCTTCTAGCAGCAAACCGCACTTAGCATCAAGGGCGCTCAGATTCTCTGTTCTGCGATGGGTCATTTCGATTTGCTTTTTGAGCTGCCCCGGCCAGCCAAGGTTCAACAGACGCTCTTCCTGCTTCCTTAGAGCCCAAATCATCCCCTCTATATTCCCGAGCACCACCTGGGCGCTCTCTGGGAGTGGAGAGATGTTCTTAATAGTTTTCTCGAAGTTCCTGGCTTCTTGAATACGAATGCGGATTAAGCGAATCGGTCTTTCATACTCCAAATAGAAACTATCCAAACCTTCGGCTGCCCCATTTGCAGCCACCATGCCTCGCCACTGATAATACTCATCCGAAAAATCAGCCAAATCTAAAACAGATTTTAAGGCTATGAGGTTTTCATCAATACTAGCGATAGCTGCGTTATTGTATTGATGCTCGGCATGGATTTTAAGCGCGGCATAGACGATACTCAGCAGGCGGTGCCGTTTGCGGGCCGCTGACAAAGTATATTGATGGAGATCATTGAGTCTGTTTAAGGTCTGGACCAAATCCTCTTGCAGCACCTTTAGACCGACCTGAATATTCGCTTTCTGACACCTTGGACCGCCGAGCAGGACGAGATCCAGGTGACTCTCTTGATACGCCTTCAGCAGATATTCGCGCAGGCTGCCGACCTGAGCAATAAACAGATCCTCTTGCTCAGAAAGATCAGCAAATCTTGAGACGACCGGGCCTCTGTGCTGAGTGAGATCCTCAATGAATTTGAGCAAACTCGCTCGATCCCATTTCTCGACATCTTTGGACTCCGTAACAAAAGCATAAAGTTCTTTTAACATGGCGTTGTGCTGAACCCGATTGGCATCAAACCGGTTCACTAAGTGATCATCTCCACCAGTCTCACGAGCAAGGAATACCTTTTTGATTTGCGCATACTGGCTCGTCACTATATTCATCGTCTGCATGCACAGGAGAATATCCTGCATATCGGGGATCGTTTGACTTTTAAGCTTTCCTAACTCAGCACTCAGCATCTCTTTTGTACCAGCTTGAACTGCAGGAGATAGGAACAGCATCTGCAGAAGCAGCGCGAAATAGGCCTGGGAATACTTCAGCATTTTGAACCTCAAATAGAAATGGATAGCTCTATTGCAATGCATCTTCTAGCAGCTTGGCCGCGGCAAGAAGTCTCTGTGCTACTAACTTGTCCTGTTGCGCCACCAAATCGCTACGAAGCGCCATAAGTTCAAGATAGTGAAATTCGAGCCAATATCTGACGTTTTGGTAGGAATGCCACGTCTGGCAGGTTTCGACAAAAAATTCACCCTCCAGCTCACGGGTCGCCGCCAAGCGAATTTCTGCGAAGCTATAGTCTGAGCAGGTCAACTGCGTTAGGCCTGAGCGAAATTCTTGCGGCTCCATTGCGGGACAAGTGTAGGTTCCTGGGACAAAGCCTTCATGGTACTGTTGCTCAAAATTTGATATTAATTCGATGACCCCATCGGATTCGCCCCATCGTTCTAATTGCCTGGCAATGACGCAATAGCTTGATTCTTTTTGCGCGGTTCTAAAATAGTAGTTGGCTGCATCTATCGAAGCTTGTTGCTCAAAGTGCGGAGTCAGCTCCTCGACTCGCAGTAAGATTTTTTCTATTTCCTCCCTGGTATACATGATCTCACAGGTATGGAAGGTCTTAATCCCAAAGCTCTCATGCTGACAGCTTAGGTATTCCTTTGGCCCAAATGCCTTGTTTTCGCAAGTCTTATAGCCTTCGATGCCGAAGGACTCGTGGCGACAGGTTTTCGGGTACTTCGGGTAGATCGTTGTTTCGACTACTATACGGAAAGACATATGGCCGCACGTTCCTCGGGGAAAATCCATGATCTCCGTTGGACCATTTGCAAAAGCTGGACCCGATGCGATTTTTTCACAGCGCTCTACGTAGTCGGTATAAGGCTTTCCATAGGAAACACCGCATTTTGCCGCATCTGTTCTCTCATGATAGATGACGGGACAAGGTGGTGCCGCCTTACTAATATAGCTTTTGATCCCACAGAGTTTATGTGCCGTTGAATGATACTCCTTAACCCCACATTCCATGACCGTTCTCAATTGCTTGGTGCTGTGCACTAGGGAATTCCGATAGTCAGTTGGGCCTTCCGAGTAGGCCACCGACGAATTTTGCGCGATCAATAATAGACAGAGTGTCAGCAGCCAAGGCGCTCCTTTGCTCACAAAGTAACTGGTTTGATCTCGATGGTTCTGCATGGATTCCCTCGTTCGTTTGCAATACCCATTTTCTAAGAATGGGGTAAGGTCGATGGATCCTAGTGCAGAGAGATTGTGGATTGAAGGAAAATGCTTGGGAACACAGCACTTTGATTTTCACTTTAGAACATTGCAGTGCTAAAACCTTGTTCAAAAGTGAAACATTAGGGACTTAGGACGCTCGGATCCCTCTGACCTCGGGAGCCCCGGCAGAGGGAGTAAATGTAGGGCCTGCCCGCCCACTTGTTTTGCATTCTAAGTTGGATTAGTGTCATGGACGCGCCGAGACATTGCGCTCTGGCCGGTAATTCGGAGTGAATATGGAAGTCGCTAAAAGTGACGAAATGAGGTCCGCAGACGGAGCCACTCCTCTGCCGTTTAAACACAGCTTGCGCTTGGGAGTCTTGGCTTTAGCAACTTTAGGCGGCCCAATGCTTGGTGGGACCATTTTTTTTAGCATGGTGGCAGCCGAACCAAGTTTATGGGGTTCTCAGTTCCATCTCTGGTTTGTTTTTCTCTATGCCATGGCAGGTGCGATATTGGTAGGGTTTGCACTGATGCCGTCATTTCTAGTCGCCGGCTATTTAGGTTACGTTACGAATGGATCCTTGATGGGGTTCGCCTTGGCGCTGCTTTCTTTGATGATCGCGACTGCACTTGGGATGAGCTTGGGACGTCGTGTAGCCAGCGGCAGCATCGAAGGCATGCTCTCCCTCAAGCCACGCTGGTTAGCTTCGTTTCGGGAGTTGCAAGCAAAACAAGGTACAGCTTTGCTCTTTGCTATTTTTTTGGCTCGTCTGGCACCTCAGGCACCGTTTGCTCTGACGAATCTGATGCTTGGGCAGCTAAGCTTGCCTTTAGGGAAGCTTATTTTGAGTTCTTGGATGGGTCTTATTCCGAGAACACTGTTCGCGGTGGCGGCTGGGGTTGGCATGACGCAGGTTTCTGGGCTACTGGAGTCTACTTCTGCAATGAAGCAGAGCGAATTCGTTTTGGGGGCTCTGGCGCTTGCTTTTGCTTTCCTCGTTGTGGCCTGGGTTTTCAGGCGAAAGCGTTCGCGATGATCCTTTGCTCATGGAAGCCCCTGTCTTGTCCGAGCAAAGCCGACACAAACTGGAGCCTCTATTTAGGTAGGTTCGATGCGGCGTTCAACTTCCCCTCGATCACGGCATCAAAACGCCATTCCATCTTTCGTGTAGAAGTTGGATTCGATAGAATTTCCCTAGTCTTATCCTGACCCAACGGCAGCGTCACCGGCAATCATTGCCAATAGCCATTTGCGCCTCCGTCCTATCCATCTCTTGGCAGCAATGGCTCCAAAGCGCCTTAGGGGACTCCCAGTGAGTGCATTGGTGGATTTTGAATCTAAATTTAGCCAGTTCTGCGCCTTGCTTGCGCTGGCTTAGCCCATAACTGAAGGGAAAGACTGTCGTAATATGGGTCCCATATTGTGTCGGCTTTGCATAGATTTACTAACGGCAACGGATCTTGCGGTCTGAATCAGTTGCGCTCATTCTCCCTTTAACAGGGTCTTGTCTTCCCTAGTTCCCTAACCTTCAAGCTTGACAAATCGCTCCAGTTTAGATTAGAGAAAAATGCCAGTTCGGCCTGCTCTACTTTTTGAGGAATATGTAACATGTTGAAATTAAAAATACGGCTCGGCATTCCGCTCCTTGCTTGTTTGATGACAGCCATCAGCTGCGACGGAACAGCTCCGCAGAAATCTGGTGAATCTGAAGTCCTTGCCTGCCGTGCGCCAGAGGCCTATCGACGCTGTGTTAACCATATGAAATGCTATCATCTCAAGCCAAGGCAGACGAGCGTATGTCTCGCAAACTGTAGCAAGTTATTTTGTACTTACAAAACTTGATCTTATTTTGTATCGCCGTGCCCTCCCACCCTCAGCGGATTCGAGCTGAGCATGATGGGGTCAATTCGCGAAAGGAAAAAATCGTACGTTCACGTTTTATGGTCCTTTGATCATTCGGTGAATTGGTAAAATGTCCCCGCGAAAATATATCATTCCCACGTCAAAATTATCGATCATGGATACGCCCTTCTCAGCAGGAAGAGTAGGTCTACCACCTACGGGAAGCTCCACGAATAGTTCCATTCTTCTTAATCAACAAGTCATTCCATCTTTACTGTAGAAGTTGGACTTGTTGATTTTTTTCAGTCTTATTCTCAAACTCACTGCGCGTAAATACTAGATTTTAACTCACGAATCCAACTATCTATTTTTTGAATTTCGCTATCTAATCCGAGGTAAGATCGCTCTATGCGGCGATATTGATCTCGATCGGTGAAGAATTTCTGAGATTGCCGCCTATGACATCTAAACTCTTTACAACATATTGCTGAAGTTGCCCAATATGGTTTGCCATGAGAGTTCTGACTGCATTCTCTGTCGCTGGATCCATGCCAGTTGATTCCAAACCTTTTGCCTCCCATTGGCTAACCATCGAATGAGATTTTAAGCCAATCGAGTTTGCTAAGTTGGCTTGAGTTTTCCTCATAAAGCCCCTAACAAATGACAATTCAGCTCCGCTGAATTTATGGTCCGACCATAGCAAAGCCGTGAAAACTTTTTGCTCTAGATCAGCATGGTTTAATATCGGAAGTTCCTCGCCATGAATGGTTTCCGTTTGAACTCCGATGAGTAAAACCGGAAAACCGAGCCCATCATAATTTATATTTTTCATATCTCTGACTCCGATAGATCAATCACTGTAATGACAACGACAAACTCCCCTCGCTGGGTTCTTTCGAAAGCGACAACGACCCTGATTAGTCTGTCATCTTAACCTTTCCCCTCTATAGAAAAATCGGTCGTTTGAAACTGATCATTCCATCTCTCTCCAGTGATTCTCCCAGTCCGCAGCCCATTTTTTGCATCCTCGACCGAAATACCTCTTTGCACAACTCGAAGCATTGCGTGCTTTTTGAAGACATAATTTCCTGAAGCAATGGCAATTCTTATGTCTTCCAGAATTTCATCGCCAGAGTTCGCCATTCCCATCACCTCTGTCGATTAATAACATATCTGTTATTTATTAACATCGGCATTTCTCATCAAATTATGAATTCATCAGATGATTTTGTAAAATTTATAATATTTTAGGTGAGTTACGGATGGCGCTTTTACGGTTGTGTCGAAGCTTTTAAGGCGAGATTGAGTATGCGATTTTGGAACCAGGCGCTAACTCATTCATTAAGACGCTTTCGCCAACCTGCTGCCAAGATACGCGACCTGCTCCATCGTCCCTACCCCTTCACCTAAGTTCATCGAGGGTTTGCGGCCGCGTTTGCCATTTTTTGACTTGGCGACTTGGTTGATGGCATCGACGCTGCGATCTCCTGAAGCAGCCAGGGCGACCATTTCACGGAAGTTATCGCGCAGTCCTGGGTGGGCGCGGAGGCGGTGGAGGATCTCCATGCTGACGGTGATATCTTGCAGGTTCATCAGGCAGAAGAGGACATCGCGTCCCAGAGCCATATGTCCCACATCATCGGCAATCTGAAACAAGGCGGCCAGATGCTGGGCGAAGACGCGGCGGGCCTGGGAGTCATCGACGAGGCCGTCATCTAGCAGCCGGTCGCCGATTTGCTGCAGGAACAGCACAAAACGCTCAAGGTTTTTGAGCATATAGAGTTTGAAAGAGTCATGAATAATGCGCTGCACATTAACATCGGCAATAAACCAGTGGGGCGTGTTTTCCACCAGAAACTGCATGGCCATGGATTCGGATTTCTTTTGAAACAGCTGCTGCATCAGGCCGTCCATTACGGTTTGGCCGAAACGGTGGAGGATTTTGCTGAGGCGAAAGCCCCGCTCTTTGTCGCGGTGATTGACTTTGCCAAAATAGGAAATCAAGCTTAAGCGGACACAGTGGTTGTTACAGTTAGAGATCGACATCAGATAGGTCGCGACATGGTCCAAGGTTTCGGCCACACCCTCAAATTCTCCTGGCTCACTCTTGCTGTAGGCCTCTAAAGACAGGCCAAGTTCGCAAATCATCACCACCGCTACGGCGAAGAGATCATCGTCATGCTCTAGGTCGATGGCTTCGGAGGTACAGGCAATCTCGACTAAGTTGCGACAGGCGAGTTCGGCCTGACCTTGGATAAAAAGCTCTTGAAAGAAAGCATGCAACAAGGCCTCGTCGCGGACCTGAGCGATGACGCATAACAAGGTCTCGACGATGATCTCGGCACTTAAGCGATCCTCGCAGCGCTCGGCAAGTCGTTGAGCCAAATGCTGGACCAGTTTGATTTGCTCGGGTTTTTTGAGTTGGTTGAGCATGGATTTGGTGTCTTTCCAGGGGAGGATGACACCTTGATCGATCAACTCGCTGGCGCGTTCCCAAGTCTTGACTCCGCGCCAAGTAAGTTTTGTCGGCTGTATTCGCTGCTGCATGACGTACCCCTTCTGCACTCATTAACAAAAGTTTCCCGCCCTAGGTTTAGCCCCCAGGGGACCTTGGCTGTGTGCCACTCATTCGCCCGACCTGCTTACACCTAGCCCTAGATTTAGGAGCCAGACGCCGCGCGAGTCGGATTTTCGTTGACCGCCTGGACCAAAGCCAGGATTTCGTCGCGAATATCTTTTGGCAAATCCACAAATTGCAGACCGTAACCGACTGAGAAATTGGGGTCGGTCGTATAACGCACGACCTTGGCCGAAGTATTGAAGGGTTTGACGCTGCCTTCGACTTTGACGGACAGTTTTAGCTCTTCGCCGAGGCGGAAGAGTTCGTCCTTGGTTTCGATAAAAATACCGGTGGAGGAGATATTGACTCCGTTACCGATGCTGACTTGCCCGTTATTGTGCACCACAATGCGGCCTCTGATCGACGCACGCGGCGCTCCGAGCCGGCGAGACTCGGCATCAGCCGCTGAGCGCGGTGCTGTCATCTCCGAACTTGGCACGCCAAGCTCATGCATGGTTTCCTCGATGGGCCGCCAATCTTTCCAACCCACCTTGAAAAGATAGGCATCCTGGGCGATCATTTTAATGGTGATCATTTGCAGTAACTGATCTGCCGTGAACGGACCCAATTGTTGGTTTTGCTGGTAGATGTACCAAACTTGTTCGCTCATGGGTGCAACTCCTGTTCGTCGCGTCGTGGCTATGGGATTTTTAGGCCCGTTCTCATTCGTGCACCTCTTGGGATGTAAGGCCCAGGACTGGACGCCAAAATCACCTGATTTAGACGTTGTGCCAAATGCTCATAACCTTTCGGCTGCTTTGAAAAGAGCTTTAGGAATATTGATAAAAAGAATTTGGATTCCTAATCCTTCTCGGGCCTTAAGATAGAAAATGTCTCAAACAGGGAGTTTCCCCATGCTGCGTCGCTTAATCCTGGCCCTGATCTGGTTTGCCGCGACGACCTCGTCGCC
>JBIKVD010000184.1:0-8443 GCA_044357055.1 Oligoflexales bacterium
TACCCCCAGCTCGAGGTCCAAGCTTCTGGCGGTGTGGGCTCGGTCAGCGATCTTAGCAAACTTAAAAAAGGCGGTCTGCAAGGCGCTATCATCGGCAAGGCGATCTACGAGGGAAAGATTTCTCTAGCAGAGGCACTGCAATGCTGAAGCGACGAATCATTCCCTGTCTTGATGTGCGAGATGGTGTCGTCGTCAAAGGGGTGCAGTTTCGTAATCATGAAGTCGTGGGCGATATCTTAGAGCTGGCCAGAAAATATAGTGAATCAGGAGCAGACGAGCTGGTGTTCTATGATATCACTGCAAGCATTGAGGGACGCAAGGTTGACCGCAGCTGGGTTAAACGCGTGGCCGAGCAAATCAATATCCCCTTCTGTGTGGCTGGCGGTATCCGCAGTGTTGATGACGCCGCATTCGTCCTGGCTCATGGAGCTGACAAGATATCGATCAATTCCCCGGCCTTGGAAAACCCCTTATTAATTAGCCAGCTCGCCGAGCGTTTCGGCAATCAGTGTGTGGTGGTTGGCATCGATAGCTTGAGGCAGGACGGTGAATTTAGAGTCCTGCAGTATACTGGCGATGTGCAAAAAACGTTAGATTCACGGCGCCTGATGGTACCTTGGGCCCGTGAAGTCGTGGAACGGGGCGCGGGAGAAATTGTTTTGAATTGCATGAATCAAGATGGCGTACGTCAAGGCTATGACTTGCTACAGATTGAACAGCTCTGCGCTACTGTCAAGGTACCCGTGGTCGCCTCGGGTGGGGCAGGAGCACCAGAGCACTTTCGCGATCTATTTCAGCAAACGGGAGCGACAGGTGCCTTAGCAGCTTCGGTTTTTCATAAGGGGATCCTGCAGATCCAAGACCTCAAGGCTTACCTACACCAAGAAGGAATTGCAGTCAGAATATGATAGACATTGCCCAAGTTAACTTCGCCAAGATGGATGGACTGGTACCCGCAGTGGTTCAAGACGCCCATACGATGCAAATTCTTATGCTTGGTTTCATGAATCCTGAGGCCCTAGAGATCACCCTTAGCTCCGGCCGGGTGACTTTTTTTAGCCGCAGCCGCGGCCGGATTTGGACCAAAGGGGAAAGCTCGGGGCACTGGTTGAATTTGGTCTCTATCGCGATCGACTGCGATCAAGATAGTTTGTTGGTGCTTGCCCATCCTCAAGGACCGACCTGTCACGACGGCGACGCAAGCTGTTTCAAAGTCAAGAGCCAAGCGCCTCTGTATTGGCTGGGCCACCTCCGCCGCACCATTGCCAATCGGATAGCCCAGCCCCAAAGCGGTAGTTATACCCAGGAACTCCTTGCCGCCGGAACGCCACGCATGGCCCAAAAAGTTGGGGAAGAAGCGGTAGAAGTCGTTATCGCGGCCTTAAGTTCCGGCTCCCAAAATCTGGCCGAGGAGTCCGTGGATCTGCTTTACCATCTTTTTGTCCTCCTCGAAGCCAAAGGAGTCTCAATGGATCAATTGGCAAGCATCATTGAAAAGAGAAACAAAAGGCCTTGAATCATCCCTGCCCTTAGCAGGGCACTCTCCTAAGAAAAAACAAAAGGCAAGTCCCACAGGCAAGTTAGTAGGCTCGCTACAAGGTCTTAAGGTATTCCAGCAGAGCTTCCTTTTCAGACGGCTCTAACCTCGTGCCAAAGCTATGTCCCTCCGAGGAGGTCTCACCGCGCTCCGTGTCATAAAGCCAACGTTCTCCCCGTTTGGCGGCCTGTAACAAAAGGCGCTCCTGGTGGCTACCGGGGTCAGGAACGGTTAAACCGATGGCTGCTCTGTCATAACGATAATCCTCCCCTGCATCTAAGAGGGAGAACAGCCGCGGTCTTTCCTTCGCAGGCATTAACAAGCTCTTTAGGTTGGGAACCGAAGCATTATGGAGATACGGGAACCGCGCCCAGACTGCGTGCAGGCGTGGGGCAAAATATCCCGCCCGCAAATCCGTAGTCTGCAAAATATCCTTGAGCGGGCTAATGGCAATCGCCTCAATCAACGCTTCATCAATATTGCCCGTACGGTTGGGGTCGGTCTTCACGATTTCGATGGGAACAAATTTGGGCACGGTGAAAATAGGAAATCCTTCTAGGTCTCGTCCATAGGACCCATGACATCGAGAGCAGTTATCTGCAAACAGGAGTTCCCCAGCAGCGGCTTTTTGTGCATCGATTGGAAAAGGATATTCTGGGGGCAGCAAGTCACCGATACGTTGCTCTGCTATCTCAACATCATGAATCATGCTCCGAATATTCTCCGGGGTTTGACCTGCCGTCAGCTCCACGGCAAGTCCCCAGCCAGGAGGACTACCCAACCCAAAACCGTCGGCGAACTGACCAACAGCCCTTTTCTCGCCGTATCCCCACCAGGCCGGAACTTTGACTTGGCCTGACTTATAACGGAGATCCATTGGTTCACCTTGCACACGAAAAAACCATTCGGCGATGACGGAAGTCGGAACAAGTCCTTGCGTGTGATTACCACGTCCGGGCCGGCTCAAAAGCTCAAAGAAGGCGCTCGCCACCTGAGTGGTCTCAGCGACTCCGGGCACAGGAAAGAACCGATCGCTTTGCTGCAAGAGCTGGATCATGGGACGGCCTAGTTTTCCTGCCCAGCCCACGTCGATGTTTTTGTTTCCCAGCCCGACATAGATCTTTCCCGCCGCCTTGCCGGCATGGCAAGCCACACAGCCCATCGCAATCACGCTGGCTTGCTTATAAGAGCGGGCGAAACCACCCACGAGACTGTTTTCCTCGGTTAGAAGCCCAGCTTTATCGAGAATGGGTCGAGCGAGGCCCCACACCTTGCTTTCACCAACCTGGAGGACTCCTGTCGGTAAAATCATGCCCCGCCCATCTTTGTAAAAGGTGGCTTGGCGAAAATAGGCCTCTGCCTCCATTGATTTTTCGGCTCTAGATTTCAGATTCTTTAATGCGGACCCAGATTCTGGTGCCTGGCATCCGGCGATCAAAACCAGCATGGACAACATGCTCAAACGTTTTATGGGCAAAGACTTCATGATGAACCTCAACGGAATGGAAGATTCATTCTACCTTTAGCAGAATCCTTTGCAGCAGGTATTGAGATATAAATGCAAGGGCCTGCAAAAAAGAATGTGTCTCAAACTAACAAGGATGCAAAGAAAAATAAAATATAGCGTCGCAATTTTAAATCGGCTACGATTTCACACAAAGCCCCAAAATATTTATCGGAGGACGCTGCATGACCATGCTTGCACGACGAGTCAACCATTGTCTAATCATGGCTTCTGCCATTCATGCGGCAATTTCTGTCGCGACACCTCAGAAGGAGGCTGCGCAACTAGAACTGACCGTGAATCAGTTTGAGAATCTCCAAAAATCGGAACAGCTGCTTTCTCCAGCAGATCTGCTCAATCTCATCCGCCTCCAAGCAGACAAAACAGTCTGTCAATCAGACTCCTACCTGCCACTGTCACAAAAATTTGCCTTTGGTATGCAAGGATCCGATATTTGCGAAATCATCGATCTCTCGATGCCGCATCTGTTGCGCTCACAAGTGGCTCAAGCGACCACTCAGATTCCAACACAGCCAATCAAGGCCGGCGATTATATGGAATGGCTGCAGGGAAATTACGACAAGGTCTATGCGAGCCTGGATCGCCAAAGAATGGCCAGCAAGAATTTAGTCGTCACTGACACCTGGGTCAAACATCTCCGCTTTAAAAACCGCGATCGCAAAGACCTTACCCAGTTCAGGCTCTCCGAACTGGACCTGGGCAACTTTAGAATTCCGGATACCTATCAAAAGCAATTGCTTCAGCTGCAGGCCACTTACGAGAGCGCGACCCGCGACAATGCGCCCAATCCTCCCAGCCCCTTGCCAGGTCTCAGCGTGAAGCCCGAAGATATTTTACAGTTGATTCAATTGGTCTGGAACGAAAAAGACAAAGTCTACGAAGTCCTAGTCGATTTTGATTTCTTGCCTCTGAAAGGCCCAGCCACGCTGATTCACTATGACATCCAATATAAATTAGCGGTCGAGCGCATGGTGCGTCAATTACTGCTAAAGGGACTGAATATGGCGATCGGCTTGATTCCAGAGCCAATTGCACAAAATGTTGTTCGCATCGCGATTAACGACAGCTTCGAAATGCTGGATCACCTCTATGCTTATCAGTTGGCATCCTTAGAGCAAGAATTAAGTGACGCTATAAAATTCAATCGCCTGCCCGGCTTGGATGCGAATCAACTGAACAAAGGTCTAAATCTCATCTTTGTTCAAGACGCAAACATTCTATCCGAGATTGTTACCAGCTCGATGCTGGGTACAGGTTTCAAGGGCTTCGATCGTCTCGACCTTATGGGACAAAAACTTCGCTATGCTGAAAACAAGGCTCGACGCATCCAAATGGGTCGCAACTATAATTACTTAGCCCGAGAAAAAAACTGCCAGCTGACGCAGATTCATGAGTATTTTGTCAGCTGCAAAACACAGAAAAGCCACACCCTCCATTCCCTACTCAGCGAAGAAAAATTGGCCTTTATTCAATTTGGGCCCACTCAAATACACGACTATCGTATGCCAGCCAAAATCCTACTCAAACGCTCGACCTCTTGGCTGCTTTCTGCGGGCATCAGAATGTTTGACATCCCTCTGATACCTAGTTTTGTGGAAAACCAGGTGATCGGAGTCCTGAAGGGTTTTGCGCTTTCTGGTCTTTTTGAGGAAGCCTATTTCATTTCCTCGGCAGTGGATAATTTTTCCGACCAGGAATGGGCTTATCACAGTACTTGGCTCTATCGACAAAACATCATTCCATTTGCCTTCCACAACTATGATTCGCAAATGGAATCCGCAGAAAAGTCCTGGATGTTATTAACGCAATGAAACCGTTTTATAGAACAAAGAGGAACCTATGAAAAAGAATATACTGCTAAGCCTGATAGTCATGACAACAGCTACCTTAGGACAAGCAAGTACCGTTGCCGTGGTCGACTCAGGCACCGACGACCGCCACGAGGTGTTTCAGGGCCGGATGTGGAACAATCCGGGCGAGGGCCTCAAGTCGAATTATCTCGACGACGACTTCAATGGAAAGATCGACGATCTGATCGGCTGGAACTTTATCGATGGATTTGGCGAAGTTTTCTTTCCTGAGCAACAAATTGCCTTTCCCAATGAGATCTACCGCGTTCTCGAAATCCTTGCCAAGATCGAACTTGGACGCTTAAATCAAGCGGACAAAGACTATTGGAATGCTCTGATTAGTAGCACCAATGACAAACAGAAGAACGAACTCATGAAGGTTTTGAATAATTTTGGCAACTATGCTCATGGTACGCATACCTCTGGGATTGTTGTCCAACAAGCGCCTCAGGCCCGCATTATGTCCCTCAGGACGATTCCCGATGTGCCCTACGATATCCCTACCCTATTCGAAAATAGGGGAGGACCCAGAGGACTCGATGATTTGATCTACCAGGCAGTCGCTCAGATTCTCAATCAAAATTTTCAGGGGATATCTCACTATCTGAATGAGCACCAAGTTGATGTGAGCAATTATAGTCTGGGCACACCGCTTGTGCATTTGGCGAGAATGGTCCTTTCGGTTACTGGTAAGAAGGATCCCACCAAGGAACAGCTCATCGAAGTTACAGGTAAAATGTATGCTCAACTGGCCCAAAGCGGCGAGGAATGGGCTCAACTGGCATCGGATACCCTTCTCGTTTTTGCCTCCGGCAATGACGGTCTTAACAACGATGAAATCCATGCCTTTCCCGCCAATATGGACTTTGCCCATACCATTACCGTCGGTGCGAGCATCGGCACCAAGGGGATTACCGCATTTTCCAACTACGGCAAACAAACCGTGCATGTTCTGGCGCCCGGATCCGCGATTGTCAGTGCCGTTCCTCACGATTCTCGGGTGCGCTACCTTCCTTTTTCCGGAACGTCCATGGCTGCACCCTATGTGAGTGGCTTGGCCGCTAGCCTTAAGGACATAAATCCAGCCCTGTCTGCTGCCGACCTCAAACAAGTTCTAATGGCGACTGTGGACGTGAAAGCGCAGCTGCAGGAACTTGTGGTTACTAGCGGGATCGTCAATGGGGAGCGCGCTAAGAAGGCCGCCTCCTACTCCTTGACCCTGCCATTGCAGGAAGCCATCGATCAAGCGAGGATCGAAGTCGCCGATCAATTAGAGCTGGAGCCAAGCTATGGCCTTGATGAAATGAACGCCATTGGCGCACCTAACGTTATACGGGAATCGCCGGAATCCACGGCATGGATGGCATTTATTCAAGACTTTAAGCTATAGCGCGCGGCGATGACCATGGAAACGATCACGACTCATCACCGTAACAAAGGAAAGCATGCCCCTCTTTCTGCGTTGGTAGCGGCTTTCCACTAAACCGTCCCTCCGATTCAAAATCATGATACAAATTAGAAGCAAAAATAAGGTATCATTCCTTCTCGTGACTATTCGCAAGAAGGACGTGGTGCTGATGCTCAGAATACAAAAAGTCGCCTTTGTCGGTTTTTTCCTTTCTATCGCCTTCTCTCCCTTGCTTTTGGCTCAAGAAGTGCCACCACAAGTGCCGCAAGAAGCGCCACAAGCAGCGCCCACGGAAGCGGCAACGCAAATACAGCTCCTCATCCGAGAAAAGGGTAGCGGCAAGGCTCTTTCAAGAGTAGAGATTCGCGCCGGACAAGAAACGTTCTATACGGACCCTGAAGGACGGGCGAAACTTGCCATCAGCCCTGACACTTTAGAGCTTAAGATCTACCGAGCCGGATATGAGCGCGCGACCCTCCCCGTACAACAGGGAGCCAACGAGGAAATTGAGCTATTTCTGCTCCCAGCCCTACCCGATGGAGACAACGTCATTACCATCCGTGGCCAGCGAAAACCTGAAGTCTCCCGCAAAGTCATCTCGGTGACAGAGTCCCGTAAAATTGCTCCCGGTGGCGACCCCGCCCAAGTCACGAAGTTAATGCCCGGAGTCACAACCGCATCGGCCTTTTCCTCCCAAATTGTTGTGAGAGGTTCGGGCCCAGACGACAGTCTCTACCTGTATGACGCCGTCGAAGTGCCATTTATCTACCATCCGGTGGGCGACTTGAGCATTTTGCCTCCAGGATTGATTGAAAACATCGAATTTTCCTCTGGAGGCTTTGGTCCGGAGTATGGCGGTGCCACGGGTGGTGTCGTGGTGTTAAGAACGAAGAAAGAAATCCCCGAGCGGCACTTCACCGAAATCTGGGCAAATGTTCCCATCTATAGCGGTATCTTTCATGAGAGACCGATTGGGGATGATCAGAGCATCTCTGTCTCGTTGCGACAGAGCACGCTAGAGTGGGTTATCCCTCTCGTCCTGGAAAATATGGACTCTGATGCAGGTGCAACCACCATTTTGCCCGCCTTTGGCGATGCCCACATCCAATGGTTGCAAAAGAAAGACTACGGATACAACAAGGTGCTTGCTGTGTATGCCTATGACGGCTTTAAATTAGCCACCCCCAGCGATTTGTCGGACAATGCCAACGGCAATATCAATGTTGATTTCAATTTGGAATACGGAGGTTTGACCTATAACACAAGACGGCGCGTGAACCGCGCCCTGAGTTGGGAGGCCAGTCCAAGCGTTATCTATTTTGAACAAAAAGCAAATTTTCTCGCAAACAAGTTCTTGGTGCGTTCGCGGGGAATGCGTTTACCAGCGGAAGTCAATTGGCGGATCGCTGAGGATCATCGTTTGGATGCGGGGATCTACTATGAGCGAAGCGAGGTAGACGTCAATTTCCTCCTACCCAAACCTGAGCGCGATAATCCTTTTTTTGACTTTGAGGAAGCCCCCAAATTTGCCTTAAAAGACACCGTACCCTTTGGCCAATCCGCGACCTGGGTACGTTACGAGGCAAAAATGGCAAACTGGCTCCTCAGCCCTGGGCTACGGATCTTTCATGATTATCAGACGGACCAAAGTGGTAGTGACCCCAGATTTTCCCTTCGTTACACCTTAAGCGAAAGCCAAACCCTAAAAGCGGCTGTCGGACAGTATTCGAAAAATGCCGCTCCCGACCAATCCGCCAAGGTGTTCGGAAATCCGAAAATCGATTTTGAACGATCCATCCATTATATCGGTGGCCTAGAAACCAAATGGAATGAATGGTGGGAGACGGATATCCAGTGGTATTACAAAGATTTTTTCGATCTCATTCGGGATGATGGGGCATCGACTCTTGTTAACTCGGGTACGAAGCATTCCCAGGGGTTTGAGACATTTATTCGGCGGAACCTCTCCTCTCGTCTCTTTGGCTGGCTATCTTATACCTATGCCACGACAAAAGAGAAAACCAACAAAGAAGCCGCTGAACGGTATTCAGAGTTCGACCAAACTCATGTTCTGCAACTCGTAGGGAACTATCGCTTGACCCAGACCTGGGAGTTTTCGAGTC
>JBIKVD010000185.1:0-8435 GCA_044357055.1 Oligoflexales bacterium
AAGAGCTAGCCATGAATCTCTCCTCCATAGTGGCAGGAGAGAAAGCTAATTCTTAGATCTGATTTCGTGCAGTGAAATGCTTAAAAGTAGCAACAGCAATAGGGGGCAGTTTTCGAAGAACTCGGCATTTGTTGCCTCCCTATCCGATTCGAAACGAACCGATACGTAGGCATGGCGAAACAAGCTGGAAGCTTGCCTTAAGATTTTCTCGTTTGTATGGGTCATTGGGAGGAGCGAACTGGTGTGGCGTTTCGTGAGGAAGAGTTTAGCATGGCTGGCGCTCGCGGGGTCATTTTCCTGCCAAAAGCCTCAGCGCGAAGATCATCGTCCTCTCCTATCCTACGAATTTAACTTGCAGGATGCGCGGAGCACGGTTGCCGATCGGCAGCAGCGCGCCGCTTTGATCAAAGATGGTGCAAAACAGTTTGGCGTCACAAATGCCGTCTTACTTGCTGGCATTGCCTCAGCCGAAACAGGCCTTTCTCACTGCTGGAAAGAAGCAACCTGGGCCTGTAAAGGGCCTCCATCTCCTGATTGCGACGGCGGCCCCGTGATAGCAGGCAGTGGCGATGGACCCTGCGACCTGCAACAGGGGGGATTGTGCATGTTTCAATTTGATTCAGGCCGCTTTGAAGAAACTCTCAAGCGTTACAGTCAAGAAATTCTGACGGTGAAAGGCTGCACAGCTGCTGTCGTTCCCTTCTTAAGCGCAAGGGCAGTGCAGTCGGTTCCTCACATCAGTACGGAGGCAGAAGCTATAGCCTGGATGAATCGACTCGTTATAAAGGAAGGGGACCCTGATTTTGAGGAGTGGATTCGCTTCGTTTCCTGGCGCTATAACGGTTGCAAAGATTGCCTTAACGTTGAGGCCAAGTATCGCGAACGGACTTTAAAAATCTATGCTGAATTTGGCGGTGACTTTTGGCAATCCAGTTCCAGTTCTAGTGGGTCGGACCAATGCTCGATCATGTCCGTGTCGGGACTTACCCCAAGAGAATCTCTCAAGGTGCGGCGGCATCTTGAGGCTTTGAAGGAAGACACGGTGATCGCCCGTTTGCTAAATAACCAAAAGGTGCGCGTGATCCAAGAACAACAGGAACCCGTCGTGACACATCACCTGAAGCCGACAGAATCTAGTGATAAATGGTTCCAAATCGAGGGGTATCAGCCCAGAGGGGAAAAGGTGGAAGGATGGGTCCATTCACTCTACTTAAGCTGCAGCCTCTAAGCGCTCTGTTTGCCTTCTTGTTGCTTTGCTCTTGCCAACGAGAACGAACACAGACGGCGCCGCGAAAACCGGAAGCGGCGAAGGACACTTGTGCCACTGCGTCGCCTTGCGTTGCCGATGAGAATATTAGCCGTAGTGAGATCCTGCAAGAGACAGAGTCAAGTCTTGAAGCCTTTTATTCTTGTCGAGATATTCGTATAGAGGGAACTGCTGGTGAATCCGTCGCCGCGAGGTCAGATAGTAGCAGGAGTGCCGATAGAATCGATGACCTGACAGAAGGTTCAGAGTTCCCGGTTTTAGCTTGGAATAAAGATGGCGAGCTGCTGCAACATGACAGTGTGCCCCTGCGAAGCTCTAGTCTGTGGTACCAGATCTCCGTTGGGGGGCACAATGCTTGGGTGAGCGCTGTCTATACGCGATGTCTGGACAACCCCGTGGACTAGTTCGCTAAGGACCCAAGGGGCACACGATCCTAGAGATGGATAGGGTCCCCAAGGTCAGGGAGATCAGTAGGGTCCCCAAGGTCCCCATGGTCCTGGGTAAGCAGGGCAATAGGTTGGTTTCCCTTTTGTATCAACACATTGTTGGGCGGTAGGCTCGGGCTTGCTTTGGGGATTTGCAGAACCCGCGGATGATTTTACTTGCGGCTTCTTGGCAGTTGTCTGTGCTGATTCTTGTGCCTGGTCACCGCAGCTAGCAAGACTTAGGCCTAAGCACGCCATAGCGCAGAGAATGGTACGTTTCATGAATGCTCCTTCAGAAGTTAATCTTCATTGCTAAGGGTAGGCTTGCGCTTACCTGATTTCATATTCGCTAGAATTATGCCTCTGACCTATCAAACCGGTGAACTCGTGTACAAGCAGCTGTGGCAACAGGATCTAAATCTGTGTGAGATTTCTCGAACGCCCAAGACCAGCTCTGAAAAACTGACCTATAATGGGCGGTAGGAAGAGGCAAGTTAAATTGCCTAAGGATTCAATATATATAGTTTTTTAGCTTGTGTGCGGCGGCCGGAAGGAATGGATAGACAGGATCTCTCTTTATTCTCTTACGACCGAACGCTGCCCCGCGCCAAGATTCTTTTTACGCAAACGAATACTTTTTGGCGTGACTTCAATCCATTCATCGTCATCCATATACTCAATGGATTGTTCTAACGACATCTTTCGAGTGCCATGGAGAATCGAAAGGCCGTCTGAGGAGGTCGTGCGTATGTTGGTGAGTTTCTTTTCACGAACAGCGTTCACGTTAAGATCGTTTTCGCGCGCATGCTCACCGATGATCATGCCCTCGTAGACTTCGACGCCTGGGCTGACAAACAACTGTCCCCGCTCTTGCAGGGAAAATAGCGCATATTCTGTGGTTTTTCCGGTACGATCAGCGACCAAGGAGCCATTGGAGCGATGCAAGAAGGTTCCCAGTTTAGCGCGATATCCTACGATCTCTGAAGAGTACAATCCCTGACCTTTGGTCGTAGTCAGAAATTGCGTGCGGATGCCGAGGAGTCCACGCGTTGGGATTTCAAAGGTTAAACGCACCCAGCTGCCATCGCTGGCAGGCAAGTTTTCGTAACGGATTAGGACGCCTTTTCTTTCCTGCATGAGTTGGGTGACATCCGAGGAAAAGTCTTGGGGTAAATCCAGAAAACAATTTTCAAAAGGCTCCATTTCAACGCCGTCAATGGTTTTGAAAAGAACCTGTGGTCTACCAACGAGAAACTCAAGCCCTTCCCGGCGCAGTTCTTCAATCAAGATAGCAAACTGTAGCTCGCCTCGGCCGAGTACGTAGTAGTATTCGCCACTGGGTCCATCTTCTAGTTTAATCGCAACATTCTTGCGACATTCCTTTTCAAGCCGGTCCCTAAGTTTGCGCGATTGGATAGCCTCACCATCGCGTCCCGAGAAAGGCGAATTGTTGACGGCAAAGAGCATCCGTAGCGTAGGTTGTTCCACTTGCAGCCGTGGTTCGGGCTGTATCGTTTTGTCAGAGGTTAAGGTGTCTCCGATGGCGAAGCTTTCGCAGCCTGCGATTAAACCGATATCGCCGGCGAAAATCTCCTGAGCCTCGGTCTGCAGCAATCCTGAAAATTGATAGAGCCTGGTTGCAACAAAGGATTCCACCACAGCATCGCCTTTGTCATTGATGCCGAGGCGAAAAATACGATCATTTTTCTTGACGCCGCCGCTTAAGATGCGACCGATGGAAATATCGCCAACGTACTCGGAGAAATCAAGGTTGGAGACCAACATTTTAAAGTAAGGCAAATATTCAACTTCTGGAGGAGGGACCTCGGCGACGATCTGATCAAGCAAATCGTTCAGGTGTCCTTTTTCTTCGTTCTTAAGCCATTCCATCACTTGCTCTTGGCTGTTAGAAACCATGCCAAACTTTGCGCACGCATAGAGTACCGGGAATTCGGATTGTTGTTCAGAAGCGCCCAAATCGATGAAGAGGCTGAAGATCTGATCGAGGGTTTCAGCAACTCTATTGGTGCCGATCAAATCGCGACGATCGATTTTGTTCAGCACGACCAAGATCCGATGGCCGTGGCTGATAGCCTTTGATAGGACGAAACGCGTCTGAGGTAAGGCACCCTCGACGGCATCGACGAGCAGGATCGCTCCGTCTGCCATACCAAGGACTCGTTCGACTTCTCCGCCGAAGTCCGCATGGCCTGGGGTATCCATGATATTGATCTTGTAATCCTTATAATTAAAGCTGGCATTCTTAGCTTTGATCGTGATGCCTTTTTCCTTTTCCAAATCACCACTGTCCAAAACGCGCTCTTCCAAGCGCTGATGGTCGGCAAACAAGCCTGTTTGGCGCAAAATATGGTCGATGAGTGTGGTCTTGCCGTGGTCAACGTGGGCAATGATGCAAATGTTGCGGATTTTGCTACAGCGTTCGATGCTCAAAGTGTCTGACATGATCTTCCATTCTCTTTTCGGGGGACAATTGATAAGCGCGATCCAACTCATTATACTCTTTCCTCTCTGAAGACAATCACCTATACTCCGGCCAACCTTCAAACCGAGGAGATGTTCGTTGAGCATGGACCAAGAAAAAACCTTTGTTCCAGGTGCGGATTCCAATCCTTTGGATCAAGAAGTTGTTAATGTTCTTAAAGGCTTAGCGATTGACGGGGTTCATCAAGCGAAATCCGGACATCCAGGCGGGGCCATGTCTAGCATGGATTTTGCCTACGTCCTTTTCACAGAAATTTTACGCTTCGATCCCGACGATCCCCAGTGGGAGGGGCGGGATCGGTTTGTCCTGAGTGCAGGTCATGAATCCATGTTGATTTATTCGCTTTTGCATATGGTTGGCTGGCTTCCTATGTCAGAACTGCGGCGTTTTCGCCAGTTAGGTTCGAAGACTCCTGGGCATCCCGAAAACACACATACCCCAGGCGTTGAATGCACCACCGGCCCTTTGGGCCAAGGTGCAGCGATGTCCGTGGGAATGGCGATTGCTTCGCGCCATCTAGGGGCACGGCTGGATTCCGAGCTTTATGATCCCCAGAGGATTTATGCGCTGCTCGGGGATGGTTGTATGCAGGAAGACGTCACCTTAGGCGCTGCGTCCCTAGCTGGACATCTTGGACTACAAAACCTGATTTGGTTTTATGACCAGAATCAGGTGCAAATTGCAGGTCCCATATCCCGCGCCTTTTCTGATGATACCGAAGCGGTTTTTCAGGGGTTTGGTTGGCAGGTGATTCAAGTTGATGGGCACGATAGGGATACCTTACGCAGCGTGCTCCAGCAAGTAAGAGAGCACGCGGATCGGCCTACGCTTATCGTGGGCAGGACTGTGATGGCAAAGGGGGCTGCTACTATGGAAGGCTCCCCCCATACTCATGGTTCACCTTTGCCAGGCGCTGAACGTTTAGAAACCAAGAAGCGGCTAGGATTACCTGATCAAGAGTTCTTTTGCCCCGAACATGTCGTGGCACATTTTAGAAGGAACTTTCCAGCGAAAAAGGCACAGGCGACGGCTTGGCATGATCGTTTTTCTTATGCCAAGGAGACAAAAGCGGGCTTCGCAGCGCTTTATCAACAGTTCTGGGGTGACGGTGTGGACCCTCAGCAGCTACCCAAAGTTGCTTATCCCAAGGGCGCGCAGGTAGCGACCCGCAATGTCTTTGGTGATTTGTTGTTGGCATGGAGTGAGGTGGTTCCCAATCTCATAGGTGGCAGCGCGGATTTAGATCCTTCTAATATGACCGAAGCCTTTGCAGAAAAGTATCATGACTTCTCTTGGAAAACTCCCCGCGCTCGCAACATTGCGTACGGAGTGAGAGAATTTCCCATGGCCGCAGTGACCAATGGTATTTCCCTCTTTGGTGGCTTGATTCCCTTTGATGCAACGTTCTTGGTCTTTAGTGACTATGCCCGCCCAGCCCTTCGTTTGCAGGCGATTCAACAAATTGGTGGCATTCATGAGCTGACCCATGATTCCTTCTATTTAGGGGAGGACGGTCCCACCCATCAGCCCGTTGAACATTTAATGTCACTGCGCCTAATTCCTGATTTTTACGTTATGAGGCCGGCCGATGCAGGCGAGACCCAAGCGCTTTTTGGCCAGGCTCTTGGGCTAAAGCGTCCCGTCGCTCTGTGTCTGTCGCGGCAAAAGCTTCCTGTGCTTGATGAGGAATTGACGAAAAAGGCAACGCGTGGAGCCTACATCCTCAAGGATGCTCACAATCCCGAATTATTGCTTCTTGCAACGGGATCTGAAGTCTCCTTGGCCTTGGAGGTTGCGGGTCGCTTAAAACAAAGAACGCGCGTGGTGTCGATGCCGTGTTGGGAATTGTTCTTGGAGCAAAGTCGCGAGTACCAAGAAACGGTCTTGCCTGCCACTTGCCGCAAAAGAGTTTCCTTAGAAGCGGGTGCCACAACGGGCTGGCACAAGTTCATTGGGCTGGAGGGATTGGCGATTGGTCTAGATACCTTCGGTGCCAGTGGTAAGGCTGAGGATTTAGCGCTGGCCTTTGGTTTTACCCCCGAAAAAGTCATTGAACGTATCCAATCTCATTTTTCAGAAGGAGTCTGATCCGTGACGGCAAACAGCAATTCCTTGACCGTTCTGCAAACGCGCTTGAAAATTCATCGTGCTGTCGTCCTCGGGGCTGGTGTCATGGGGGCTCAGGTTGCCGCCCATCTTGCTGCCGCAGGGGTTCGCACCCATCTTTTAGATTTGCCTTCCGAACAGCCGATCGCCGACCCTAAATTGGCAAAAATTGTAGGTATTCACCTGCGAAATCAAAGGGCGATTCTAGCCCTTGAGCAGCTGAAGAATCTTAAACCTTCACCGCTCATGACCCAGAGTTGTTTACAGAATATCATCGCAGGAAACTTTGACGATGATATGTCCGTCGTCGCAGAAGCGGATTGGGTTTTCGAAGCCGTCATTGAGAAAATGGACATTAAAAAGAAAATTCATGCTCGTATTGCTGAGTATGTTCGTCCAGGGGTTCCCGTCTCCTCAAATACTTCTGGCTTGTCTTTAGGGGACATAACGAAAGACCTGCCCGAGTCCTATCAAAAAGTTTTTTCTGGCATTCACTTCTTCAATCCCCCTCGCTACATGAAGCTCGTGGAGTTAATTCCAAGTCAGCAGACAGATTTAAAGTTGGCGGCGCAATTAGGCGATTTTGTCGAAAGAACTCTGGGTAAGGGAATTGTCTATGCTCAGGATACGGTAAATTTTATCGCCAATCGCGTTGGCGTTTTGACCATCTGCGCCTCAATGCGACACATGCAAGACCTCGGTCTCAATATTGAAACTGTGGATGCCTTGACCGGCAGCTTGATGGGCCGTCCTGCGTCGGGGACTTTTAGAACCATGGATGTGGTCGGTATTGATACTTTTTCCTTGGTGGCGGCGAGTGTTTACGATCGTGCTCACAGTGATGCTTTTCGCGCCATGTTTCAGATGCCCACTTGGGTCCATGATTTGATTGCTCACGGCCAATTGGGGCAGAAAACGAAAGATGTTGGTGCCTACAAGAAAATTAAGAATTCAGAAGGCGGCACGGTGATTCTTGCATACCGCGCTGACAAGAAAAGTTATGAAGAGCAGCAGGTGGCTCAAATCCCTTGGCTAGCCGAAGCAGGGAAGAAAACCAACCTGATCGAACGCCTTCAGTTTGTTTTGAGCCAGCAGGATGCGGCAGGTCAATTTGTTTGGCGCATTCTCCGCGATACCATGGTTTATTCCGCTTTGTTGGTAGAAGAAATTGCTGGGGGTATGCCTAAGTCGGTTGATGATGCCATTCGCTGGGGATTTAATTGGGAATTAGGCCCTTTTGAATTATGGCAAGCTTTAGGTTTTCAACCCCTAAAGCAGCGAATGCTCGCCGAAGGCTCTCCACTTCCTGCTTGGTCGAAGAGTTTTTCTGGAGAACTCTATCAGCCGAGTCCTGGGTCCGATGCTTATGATTTTCAGGGACCTGCAAAGCAGTACCATGTAACGAAGGCGGCTATGGTCGCGACAGAGTTTTCTGCAGACAAAATCCGATTGCCCAAGAAAATGATGCCGGGACTCGAAAACCGCGTTTTTGGGAATGCGGGAGCTAGTGTCCTTGACATTGGCGAGGGGATTGCATGTTTAACTTTTCACACGAAAATGAACGCCCTAGACGATCATATCCTCGAAGCCACGTCCCAGGCCGTCTCAGTTGTTAAGAAAGATTTTGATGGCTTGGTGATTGCCAATGATGGACAGGCTTTTTCCGCAGGCGCGAATCTAAAATTGATCTTGGAGCAGATTCGCCAAGAAAAGTTCGTTGATTTAGACGCATTGCTGAGACGCTTTCAAGGTACTTTGTTATTGCTGAAATACGCTCCCTTCCCGACGGTTGCTTGTTCTCATGGCTTGACCCTGGGCGGTGGCTGTGAAGTGAGTTTGCAGACAGCACGGCGTGTGATCGCGGCAGAAACCTACGCAGGCCTCGTCGAAGCGGGGGTGGGATTGGTTCCAGGTGCCGGGGGCACCAAAGAGCTCGCTCTCGGCGCTTATCGTGCCGTTCAAGGGGTGGATCGGGCTGATCCTATGCCATATTTAACCCGTGCATTCCTGATGATTGGTCTTGGCAAAGTTTCAAGCTCAGGGCAAGACGCTGTAGAAATGGGACTTTTCCCCAGCGCGACTACGGAAGTTTGTTTCTCACGAGACTATCAGGTATCCCGTGCGAAACAAACGA
>JBIKVD010000267.1:0-6181 GCA_044357055.1 Oligoflexales bacterium
TCCCATCCAAAGCGGGCGCTGTTTGTATGGGAGGGTCACACAGGTTTGTTTGTGAGGGTGACATACAGAACATGGTGAGTCATGACAACTTCCTATGTGCTTAGACTTGATGCCTTTGAAGGCCCTTTGGATCTGTTGCTGCATCTCATCCGCGTGCACGAGATTGATATTTTCAAGATTGATGTGCTGCTATTGACGACTCAGTACCTGCACTACCTGAGGCTGGTCAAATTTCGCGACTTGAACCAAGCTGCCGACTTTATCCAAATGGCAGCTTCCTTGATCGAAATGAAATCTCGTCAACTTCTTCCAGGTGCAGAAGAGGATGCAAAGAAGGATGAAGATGGAGAAGACGAAGATCCTGCGGTGGCTTTACAACGGCGATTGATTGAATACGACAAGTTCAGAAAAGCCGCTTTGTTTCTCTCTGGGGGGCCTCAATTTGGGGTGCAAATTCAAACCAACCATGAGTGGCAGCGGTTGGCGCCAAAGTATGACCATATCGAAGCTCCTTTAAAAGGAGACGTGGCAACCTTAGTAGCTTTATTTGAACAAACCTTAAGAGATTTTGCGACGCGAAAGCCGCCAAGAATTGAGGCTAAAACCCACCGAATTAGTGTCGAAGAAACGATCGAGGTTTTAAACCGTTATCTTGAACAAGTGAAGTTTACGCTTTTTCAAAGTATGTTTCATCGGTTTCAGGATCGTTATGAATTTGTGGCGAATATCTTGGCCATGCTTGACTTGACCAAAGTAGGAACCTTAAGGACCTATCAACAGAAATTAATGGGTCCCCTGTGGCTCTATCAGTCGCTTTTGGAAAGTGGCACCTTGCCCTTTATGCGCGGCAAGATTGAGGGCGCCACAGCGCAGGACCTAGAAAGCCCAAGCGTGGCGGATTTAATGCCAGAAATGGTTGGAGAAAGATGATTCGAAAAAAAAAGACACCCAAAAAGTCAGAGTCTCAGCGAGAAACCGTAGAATCTATACCTAAGGATATTCGCGAAGAAGTGACTTTGGAAGCCGAGGACGCGGACGATGATCAAAGAAAAATCGTCTTAGACATGTCTGAGGACGAGGACTCAGAAGAGGTGGATTTACCCGCACCCGCTAAGGGGCGTAAGCCAGCGGTCAAAGCTGAGCAAGCCCATGAAGGTAAAGAAAAAAACATCGTAGATAGCTCGGTTCTTAGCGCCGCAGATGAAGAGTCGGATATCGATGCGGTAGAGGATCTTGATGATGTAGAGTTCGACAGCGAAGAGCTCGTATCCGAATCCCTAGAGACGAGCGATAGCAGCTCTGGCGCCCTGCTTGAAGAGTTGATGAGCTTGCAGACAAAGGTCGAGGCCATCCTTTTTGCTTCGCCCAAACCTATCAAGCCCTCGGAAATCGAGGAGTGGATTGCAGACGAGCGCATCAGCACCCGAGATATCATCCATGTGATCGATCAGCTCTTAGAATTTTATGAAACTCGCGGCGGCGGTTTCAAATTGGAATACCTCAAAAATCTGGGGTATCAGTTTCGCACCATCCCCGCCGCAAGCCCCATTATGGAACGTATGTTTTCTTCACGACCGCGACCCTTATCGCGAGCGGCGATGGAGACCCTCGCAATTGTAGCCTATCGCCAACCGGTGACTCGAGCCGAGATAGAGTTTATCCGCGGTGTGGATGCCGGGAGTATTTTGAAGAACCTCTTAGAACGAGAGTTGGTAAAATGTGTTGGGCGAAAAGCCGACGCGGGTCGCCCCATGCTTTTTGGAACTTCCGATGAATTTCTGCGGGTGTTTCGTTTGTCAGGGCTCGAGGAGCTACCGAGTTTGGATTCCTTTCAAACAGATCCCAGCCTGATTCAAGCTGCTATGGAGAAATTAGACAGCGAGCAGGCTGTCAGTATCGAGGGCTTTATTGCCGGTGAAGGTGCCTCCGCCGATCTCGAGGACCTTGCGGCAGATGAGGCGATCGAGGGTGACTTGGAACAGCCCCTGACAAGAAACATCCAGGGTGCTAGTCGGGTGGAAGGTGATGATGTGGAAGATGAGGACTTTGAAGATATGAGCGCGATTGAAATCAATATCCCGCAAGTGGATGCGGCAGATATCGAGGATCCACAATGATTAGGATCCAAAAATGGTTAGCTGATCTGGGTCTCGCCTCCCGACGAGAGGCTGAAAAATGGATCGCTGAGGGCAAAGTCAAAGTTAATGGCAAAGTACTTACGGAGATGGGTTTAAAAATTGACCCTGACCATGATCATGTCCTTGTGGAAGGTCGCATGGTCGCTGGCGCCAACCCTCCAAAAGTCTACTGGATTCTTAACAAGCCAGATAAGACCCTAACCTCTCGCTCCGGCGCACCAGGACAGAAGACCATCTATGACTTACCCTGCTTTCGTGGGCTAAAATTCCACGTCTTCCCAGTGGGACGCTTAGATTATCGCACCGAGGGCCTGTTGCTTATGACGAACGATGGTGATGTTTGCTATCGTTTGAGCCATCCCAAGTTTCACGTGCCCCGGGTCTATCAGGTTTTGATTGATGGCCGTTTGGCACCTGAAAAAGTCAAACAGATTCGCCAGGGCGCCCTTGAGTTGGAAGACGGTATGGTAAAAGCGGACGTGCGTTTTGTCCATGGACAGAAGCTTCCGCTCAGTGTCGCCCGTGAGACAGAAAAGGGCTCCTGGTATTTTGTGACGGTGCACGAGGGCCGCAATCGGCTGGTCCGACGAATGTTCGAGGCTTGCGGGCATCGGGTCTTGCGACTTATGCGCACGGGATTTGGTGATCTGAGCCTTGATGATCAAGTGTTAAGTGGCGCCTATCGTCAATTAAATAGCAAAGAGATAGCCTATCTAAAATATTTGAGTCAGTTGGAACCCGTAAAACGTGAAGTCCCAGAGGGGGCGGCGGCAAGTGGGGGGTCTAAAGAAGCACGTCCTGCTAATGCACGCCGTGTAAAGCAGAATCCTCTGCGTAAACCTAGAATTGCGAGTGCAGCATCGCGAAAAGCTGACCGCTAAGGAGATTAAGATTATGAAACTCGCAACCCTCAGAGATGGTACTCGAGATGGGAAATTGGTGGTGGTATCCCGTGATTTAACCCGTTTTCTACCAGCACAGGAAGTAGCTCCCACTTTACAGGCTCTTTTGGACCAGTGGGAATTGCTAGCCCCCAAAGCAGAGTCCTTGTTCCAAAGGCTGCAAAACGATCCAAAATTGGGCATGAAATTTGAACAGGAGCAGGCGCTCTCCCCTTTGCCTCGCGCCTACGAGTGGATCGATGGGTCCGCCTATATTAATCATATCGTCTTGGTGCGTAAGGCCCGAGGAGCTGAGCCACCTGAAACCTTACGCACCGACCCGCTGGTGTATCAGGGTGGATCCAGTGTGCTCTTAGCGCCGCGAGATCCTATTTTCTTAGCCGACCCCACCTGGGGTTGTGATTTTGAGTCGGAGGTTTGCGTCATATTAGGGGATTGCCCCCAAGGTCTGACCGCGAAAGATGCTGCCCCTTACGTTCGTCTGGTAACGATCGCGAATGATGTTTCCTTGCGCAATTTGATTCCGGTGGAACTTGCAAAGGGCTTTGGCTTCTTTCAGTCCAAACCAGCAACGGCTTTTGGACCTGTCGCGGTGACCCCTGATGAGCTTGGCTCCTCGTGGCGCGAAGGACGCCTGCACCTGCCTCTGAGAACTTGGCTAAACGAGGAATTGTTTGGCGATCCCAACGCGGGGCCGGAAATGCATTTCTCCTTTTTTGATTTGCTGGCCCATCTTTGTAAGACGAGATCTTACGGCGCGGGTACGATCTTGGGTAGCGGCACGGTTTCCAATGAGGATCGCAACCGAGGGTCTTCCTGCCTTCAAGAGCGCCGCATGATAGAGATCATCGACACGGGCACGGCGAAGACTCCTTTTCTTCATCCTGGCGATCGGATTCGCATCGAAATGTTTGATGAGAAAGGGTGCTCAATCTTCGGAAGAATCGACCAGCAGGTAAAAGGCAAATAAGGCGGCTCTTTGTGTCGCCCCGTGTTTATCCTAAGTATTTGAAATATTTAAGTATCTTCAGAAAAATGGTTCCTGGGCCTAAATGGTCTTGGCCATCTGCCGATGAAAGTCCTAAGAGACTTGCAAAGCGGAGGCTTAGCTTCATGGGTCAACAAGAAGAGGGTGATTTAGAATTTTCCTTAAACCGCCATGCCGTGGCTGTATTCCTCTGCGTTTTTTGCTATTTTTTTGTGCATTTCTGATGAGAGCTCAGTCTCTGCGCCTAAGATAGATTTTCTCAGACCTCGCGATGGGTTTTGTAGACCGTCGCTTGTGCCGTTGGTGTCACAATAATCTGGTCGACATTTACATGGGCCGGAGCGTTAGCGACGAAGCAAACGATGTCGGCGATATCTTCGGCCGTCAGGGGCTTGAGCCCCTCGTAGACTTTGGTCGCACGTTGTTGATCCCCTTTAAAGCGAACCATGCTGAAATCCGTTTCCACCAGGCCGGGATCGATGCTGCTAACTCTAATATTTTTTCCGTTCAGCTCTAGTTTGAGAGTCTTAGTCAGCGCAAGAAGCGCGGCTTTGGAGGCGCAGTAGACGCTCCCGCCCTCGTAGGCGTTTTGTGCGGCGATAGAGCCCAAATTGATAATATGACCGCATCGCTGCTCTATCATTCCCGGTATCAAGTGCTTCGTCATTAAAAGCGCACCGAAAAAATTCACGTCCATCATCGTGTGCCAATCAAGAAGGTCCCCATCAGCCACAGTATGGAGGCCATGGGCGCCACCGCCATTATTCAACAGGATATCCACAGAGGAAACTTGTTTGCGGATAGCATCGCAAAACTCCCTGATGCTTTCTTCTTTGGCTAAGTCTAGGGCTATGGCGTGAGCTTGGCAGCGGTATTCCTCACGCAGTTGCTTTGCCAGTTGCTGCAAGCGATCGAGCCGCCTTGCACCCAAGAAAAATTGGGAGCCAGGATTGGATTTCGCCAGGGCCACGGCACTCGCCCACCCTATTCCGGATGAGGCTCCTGTAATGCAGATTGATTTCATGGCATAGCCCTCTAGGTCTTAACCATCAGCGTCATCAGCTTCGGCTTGGCGAATCAGTTTGAGGGCGCGTTCTTTGCCTTCGCCGACGGACTTGGAATAAAGCCCAGCGTCACCCACTTCTTTGTGCTGCATGCGACGGAAAAAACTATTGGTTGGGTTCAGTAGCACAAATTCGAGCTCTGGATGGGCTTGCATCCTGGTTACAGCCTCGCGGACGTTCTCCATCGCGGCGGCCTCTTCTGCTGGATTGTGGCCTCGTTCTTTTGAGCCACCCCGTGGGCCTTGATCCACCGGGCGACGCGGCCCCCTACCCTCGGAACGGTCTTTGTCATTTCTTTGGAAAGGGCGATCACCACCTCCCCCTCGAGGTCTGTCCCCTCCTCCTCCCGGTCGGTCTCCACCAGGACGACCTCTGCTCTGGGTACGGCCAAAGGGAGGCGGGCGACGGGGATTGCCAAGGAGTGCTTGGGAGCGGTCGTAGTTGGATACCCTCGGTGGTAATTTCACTTTGCCATCGGGTAGGAATTTGGTTCCTGGAGGAGGTGCGAAGCGACCAACCGGAGGCATGGATTTCAAATCGATTTCTTCTGGTTTGCTTTCGCCGAAAAACCAGTCCAAGTAGGATTCGACATAACCCATTCTCTGCGTGACTTTGCTGGCAAACATTCGCAAAAAAGGCTGCCAATGCTTCTTGCCATCGTCAGTATCTATAGGTGCGGGCTTTTGCCCGAAGCAGAACTCAACGATAGAAACGTATTCATCGATCATTCGCGTTAAGGGATCGATGAACTCCATCAAGTGCTCAAAATACATAGGGCCATCAGCAAACAACTCAGGAAAATTTGCTAAGTACCAGGTGAGGCTATCACTGGTAAGACCTTCAAAGTCTTTGGGGTCTGCATCCGTATTTTCGCTACGAACGGCAGCCAGAACCGGTGAACCATGCTCGATGGGCAAACGACCTTTGGTCGTTTCCGTGCGTATGTGCTCCAAGCAGGAATAAAGAAAATAATCGTTGGGGATTTCTGCGTGTTGGTTTCTCTTAAATTTCTCTAAAATGCTTTTCTTTTCGGGTGGCGGGATTTCGATAACGGAATCACGCCAGGATGAAGAATTCCCTGCCACGTTT
>JBIKVD010000186.1:0-8409 GCA_044357055.1 Oligoflexales bacterium
CATCTAAAAGGTAAGTGGTCCGTCTTCTTCTTTTACCCTGCGGACTTTACTTTCGTCTGCCCAACAGAGTTGGGAGATATGGCAGATAAATACGACGCCCTGCAAAAGATGGGCGTGGAAGTCTATTCCGTGAGCACGGATACCCATTTCGTTCACAAAGCTTGGCACGACGCCTCGGAAACCATCAAAAAAATTAAATACCCCATGTTAGCCGATCCCACTGGACACCTAACCAGGTCCTTTGGTGTCCATATCGAAGAAGAAGGCTTGGCCTACCGCGGAACCTTTCTCGTGAACCCAGAAGGGTTGATAAAGATCGCTGAAATTCATGACAATGGGATCGGTCGCAATGCCGATGAATTGATGCGTAAGATACAGGCCGCACAGTTTGTGGCTTCTCATCCCAATGAAGTCTGCCCAGCGAAGTGGCGTCCAGGCGAGAAGACTCTTAAGCCAGGTTTGGACTTGGTTGGAAAGATCTAATTATTGACTAGGGCCAGGACCGTGGAGATCGTGGCATTTTAAGCCACACCCTGAGTCTTGGCCCAAGTCTCCACCTCAGAAAGGACGAGAAAATGCTGGAACAAGAAATGATAAACCAATTGCAAACTGTTTTTGCAAGTTTGAACAATCCAGTGACCTTGAGGCTTTATCAGTCCCCCCATGAAGAACAAGCGACCCTGGAAGAGATGTTAAGTGATCTCACCGCGACTTCGGCGCAGATTCATCTGGAAAAATGGCCCGAAACGTCTCCCACTCCTCGATTTGAGCTTTTCTATGCCGGCAAAGCCAACGGAGTCTCCTTTCGCGGCATACCGGGGGGACATGAATTTTCATCACTTATCTTAGCCATTCTTTACGCCGACGGAAAAGGCAAACAACCCGATGCAGGGATCGTCAGTCGCATTAGAAACCTAAAAGGTCCGATTAAGCTTGCGACCTATATATCTTTGGAATGCGAGAACTGTCCAGAGGTCGTGCAAGCCCTCAATCTCATGACCACCTTGCATGGGAATATGGCCCATGAAATGATCGATGGAGGCTTCGCTCAGGATGAGGTGGCATCCCTTGGAATTCAGGGTGTGCCTAGTGTGGTCGCGGACGGAAAACTCCTCCATTCTGGGAAAATTCAGCTAGTGGACTTGCTGGCGAAGCTGGAACAATTCTTTGGTATTGAAAATACCAGTTTCGTTCCGAAAGACCTGGGGTCCTTCGACGTCGCTATCATCGGTGGCGGCCCTGCGGGAGCCTCCGCTGCCATCTATAGTGCAAGAAAAGGTCTCCGAACAGCTCTTATTGCTGACAAATTCGGTGGCCAGCTCCAAGAAACCAAGGGAATCGAGAATATGATTTCCATGACCTATACCGAAGGCGCGAAGCTCGCGGCTCAGTTGAACGAACATGTACAACGTTATCCCGTACAAATATTCGAGCACCGCCGTGTCAGTAAAATCGACAACAGCACCAGAAAAAGGATCGACTTAGAAAGTGGGGAATACTTGGACGCAGGGGCTGTGATCATTGCTACCGGCGCGAAATGGCGCGAACTCGGAATCCCCGGCGAAAAGGAGCACATCGGTCAAGGCGTAGCCTTCTGTGCCCACTGTGACGGTCCTTTCTTTAAGGGTAAAAAAGTCGCCGTCGTGGGAGGCGGTAATTCAGGCGTCGAAGCAGCCATCGACCTGGCTAATCTTGCTAGCGAGGTCGTTCTTCTAGAGTATGGTGACCATTTGAAGGCAGATGACGTCTTGATTGACAAGCTCAAGGCCTTGCCAAATGCAGCCATGATTATGCAAGCAAAATCAACCAAGGTCATTGGTGATGGCAAGAAAGTGACGGGCCTTGAATATTTGGACCGCAAGACGGAGAAAACTCACACGATCGATTTGGACGGTATCTTTGTCCAAATCGGATTACTGCCAAATTCTCAGTTAGTGAAAAACCTCGTCGAACTCACCCCCTATGGTGAAATCATCGTGGATGCTAAGGGACACACTTCAGCTCCTGGGATTTACGCAGCAGGGGATGTGACGACGGTACCATTCAAACAAATAGTCATTGCGATGGGAGAAGGTGCGAAGGTAGCCTTGACAGCCTTTGAAGACCGTATGCACGCCAAAAGCTAGTCACCCAAATCTTAACTAATGGGCTTTAACGCACAATGAGAACCGAACACTCAGCATATTCCGTCAGTCGTTTCGTCGTGGAACCCAAGCTAATCGCCGCGAATTTCGTTTCACTGCGCGCCGCAATACTAATAAGGTCAGCCTTCTTGGTCTTGGCCATGTGCATGATCGCCTGGGTTGGATCGTCAAAGTCCTCGATGAGTAGCTGCTGGACCTGAGCCGCCCCTCCAAAAAAAGCAGCCGCTTCTGCTAAAGCCTGGCGCATCTTACCTTCTTCAGCTTGCCAAGCACTCTGATCCTGCGGGATTTGGTACCAAGAAGTGCTTTGATCGAGACTCAGCACCGCTATGCAAATCACCCGCAACTTTTTCAGATCGAACATTTTTGCGACCTTCGCCGCCATACCTCGCGCCAATTGCGAACCGTCCACACAGACGATCAAAGTCTTTGACTCTTCGCTCGCTGCGGCCCATTCTCTCTCCCGGTATACCAAAGCTGAGACCGTGAGATTTTGCACCACCCTATCTGCAGTACTTCCAAGCAGCAACCGTTTCATAGGATTGAGCCCACGGGATCCTACCACCAGTAGTTCTGCCTTCGTATCTTGCGCCCGTTGTAAAAGCTCAGTCGCAGGATAGCCTCTTGCGAAACTGTTTGTTACTTTGAGGGGATGCTGACTGAGGCGCTGAGTCAAAAGAACAACCCCTTGGGCCATATGCTGTTCAATGGCCTTGGCTTCCACTTCAGGCATAAGATTATGGTTGGGAGTCACCGTTGAAATAGCCGAAAAAAGCTCTAAACTGGGCAGATCTTTCCAAGGCAAAGCGGCAAAAAACTCCCCGGCAGCCATTGCCGATCTCGACGCATCGAAGGCCAGTATCGCTCTCATCATCCATTCCTTTCTAGAATCAAACTTCTTCCAGCAAGACAAAGATATGCAGATTGGACCGCAAAAAACAGTCCTTTTGCAAAAGCCCTGCGACATCTGCCCACCAGATCTCTTAGCTTATTCGCTATAATATGAGAAGTCAGTAGCTATCCTCTCGATCATTTCCAGGAATCATTATGGAACCAACAAATTTTGATCTTATCTCGGGATATCTGAGCCAAGAGGACGCACCTTCAAGGGTAGCATTTCTTAAGAGCGCCAAATCCAAAGGGCATCTACTCAGTCCATCGTTTGTCAATGCCATGCTGCGGGTCGACCTCGGCCCTCTGGAAAAGGCATGTCTTGTCACGTGTCTTGATACAGATAATCAAGTCGTGGCAGAAGAGTTTCTGACGGGAAATATCACAGATTGGGGCCAGGAAACCGCTGCCACAGCCATCCGCATTTGGGCTTCTGCCACAAGCCATGGGATGTGGCACCGCATCGCCGCCCTTACCAGGCTACCCATACTCCCTCAACGCCTAAAATATACCTTGGCCGAAACCTGTGCAGCCTTTAATCCCGCAGAGTCTATTCGGCAATTGGTCGATAGCGGCGATATCACGGAGTACAGCGAAACCTACCATAGTCTTATGTTGCGACGCGCTGTGGAGCATCATGTTAACCATCGCTCGCTTGTGGACCTAGCCAAAGGAATTCTCAATCAGCAGCAGGACGAGCCCTTTCTCAAAAACAAGGCCACTCCCTTTGCTATGACCTACTTAGCCTGGGTCCAGCCGGACCTGATAGAGCGCTATACAACCCGCTTCCTAGATGAGCTCCCTTGGTTGGAACATAGTCAGCACTTGAATTTAGAGTTTACCCCAAAGGCTTTTGCCAGAACTTTTTTGAAACTACCCCTAGAGTCCGTAAAGTCACAGTGGTTACAAGAACATTGGCCTGCAATCCATCAACGTGAAAAGCTGTCCGCTGAGTGCCTCGGCCACCTCCTTGATCTCCATTTAAAATATCCAAGTGTCCTACCCGCTATCAAAATAAAGAATAAGCTCCTCGGCTGCGACAAAAAAACTATACTATCAGTCCTACCCTCAAAGATTTCTGGTGAAAACTTTCAGACCTTTCTTTCAACCTTTGAATGCTATCTACCCAAGCCAATGCCAACAAGCCTTGCCCAAGAATTGGCCCGCTACTGTCAAAGTGAAAAAGACAAAATCGCCCTCGGTCGATTTTCCGCTGAATACCTGCCTGCGGAATATGGAACCCATATTAGAGAGGAACAAGAAGCCTTTGTCGCTGGCAAAAATTTTAAAAGAAGAAAAGAGCTGCTCCTGAATCCTAGAGATCTAGCGGACAAAGAACCAAAGCTCAATGATTTTGCCCATTTTCTCCAGGTTCGCAATTCTGGTCCGCGCCTTATCGGGGAGGCGACGACTGAGTCGACCTTCTATGGCAGTCTCGCAAGAGCCTGGTGTGATCAGGAGCTCAAAAGCCTCAATGATCTGGCTGCTGCCGCCCGCAAGCAATCGGGCATAAACCAATTATTTTACATTGAGACCCTGGGCCGGTTTCGCCAGCGCGATGAAGCCGTCTTAAAATTATTAGATTATACTCGATCAGAAAAACCAGAAGAGCTGCTAGCCCTGATCCGCGCCTTGGCTAGTATAGATTCGACGCGCTCTAAGCAAGAACTCGTTCACTGCGTCACTCGACCAAATTTTGCCACAGAATTTGCCGGAGTGGATTTGCGTACGGAAGCTGTTTCCCTGCTTGTTCCGCTGGATGTACAGGCGATCCAAACAGAAATACGCAACTCGATCAATGATTTACGGCGAACTGGAAAAGGCGAGGATCATGAACTTTCCATGTCTCTCTCGGGCATGCTCCTTTCCGAGAACACCCGTCGTCCTGAGTCCATAGCAGCCTTACCCTTCAATGATGCAGACTTAGATCAGGACCTGAATCAGATTATTCCTGGGTTCCTCAAACTTTCTTCGGAAGTCCGCCGCGCCCTACGTACGGCAAAATTCTTTCATCACCATACCGATCGTGCGAACAATGCTGACAACCTAGACCTCAGTCCCCTGATTGACATGCAATATAAAGCTTTGGAATTGCTCTTTCGCGAAACCTTTGAGAACTACTGCAACCAGATCATTCAACGGGCCGCACTTCCAAACAAACTTGACGTAATTGGCTACGCTCGCCCCATTCCTCAAGCCATGGATGAATTTGAGAATTACATCGCCAAAATGCCAGTGATCAGGGATATTCCCTTTTTCAGCAAATTCAAGTTAAGAAAAATGCTTCGGGCCCTCTGCCTCTTTCGCCCAGGAAAGCGCTTTACCCTTGACGGACTGAAAGCATTTGCTCTCTTTTTCCTCTGTTTTTCTCGAAGTTCTTGCCGCTATGGGTTAGCAAACCTGGCTCCACTTGGCTTTGCTAGCGATGCTCAACTCTACGAGTTTTCCAAGCAACTGCACATCTTTCAAGACTTTCGTAACCGCGCCGCGCATGAGGGTTTCCACCCTGAAGTCCGTGATGATGTCGATGGGATCTGGCTGGCTACCAGCTCCATAATCGCCACCTGCCTACAAGTACAAGACTATATTGAAGCCGAAAGTCAGGAGAAGAAAAGCAAAGTGGAAACAACGTTCATCAAAAAGGTTTCTTAAGAAAATTTGGGCCGATCAAGGTGTGGTAAGCAGGCCTTGTAAGTAAAAGGCGGCGAAGGCAAGCCCTACAATGGTCAAACATTTCATCGTCATAGGAAAGGCCAAACGTCGCTCACCAAACACCCACAGAATCAGAATCTTACTAAAAAAACTCGCGGAAAAGGCCACCATCAAGTTCGTCGAAGCTTCCGACTCCTGTAAAGCCCCTTGGGCAAAGAGACTAGCGTTCGCATAGGCAATCGCCTGCAATTCAAATAGCCCTCCAAGTAAACTCACTGCAATACTGGCGTCATGACCAAAGAATTTTTGCACAAAGCCGACAAGCATTAGGAGACCGATGATGGCAGCGCTGAGCTTGAGGACTTTGAGCATCTTAAGTGGCTGAACCTCAAGGTCAAAGCCGACTGTGCCTGTATCAGCTGCCGTCTTACATAAACTATGGTAGCCCCAGAAGAATGCCAATAAAATGCCACACGCAACCGGCAGGAGGACTGATTGCAGTAAGGCAAATTTCGCGGCACTTATAATCACAAGAAGGTACAATGACAAGGTGGAAACAAGAGCCGCGAATAGGTTTACTTGCACCAAATGCAGCGAAAATTGCGCTTCCTTACTACCCCTGGCCGAGCTCAGAAAGACCAGAGTTGATGAGGCCAAGCCACCAAAGAATCCTGAAGCCCAAGCGCCAATTTTTTGGTTCGTCACGCGCTGGATTAAATAGCTGCCGAACTCTATGGAGGCGATAGTGCTTATGATTTGGCATAGCCGTCGGGGATTCAGTAAACCCCAAGGATCTATCGTCACATCCGGCAATAGCGGCATTAAAATCAAGATAATAGCCGCTAAAGTGAGACCTGCTGAAATCTCAGCGGGACGGATTACCTGGGTCGAAAAATAATGGAGAATCTGCCTGGAGTAGAGCAAAATCGTCAGGACTAAACCTAGAATGACAGACAAGAGCGGCTGAGACCACGTTAAAAGACCCAAACTAAAGACCATCAGCGCTGCCAACTCACTCGTCAAACCAAGATCCATGGCTTTACCATTGGTGATATAGCGGTGATCGGTTTCACGCAAATATCCGACCAAGATCAAGGCTCCGATGGCACCTAGGATCGCGATCGTCAAGGGTAGTTCTCGCCAGTACCCAGCCAGGGCACCTAAGATGGCAATGATACTGAAAGTTCGCACGCCCATGGTTTTTAGCTGATCGCGCCCATAGCGTTCGCGTTCAATACCGATCACAAAGCCAATAATGAGGGCAATGGCAAAGGGTCTGATAAGTTCAAACACGGGCTGACACTTTCTTTATCAGAAGGAATAGACTAGAAATATGCAGCTCTATGTTCATGCCGCATTCTCTTGATCCCATAGTTCCTGATCCATCTTTTCCAAACGTCTGTAAGCAGATAGATTCGTCAGTATTTGACTTAGCTGTCGCGGGACAAAGAGTATGTTTTGCTGCTCCGAGTCTATTTGTAAGAGCTCAACCTGACTGGAAAGGACCAAGGATTCAAAATCATACTTAATGCCAAGGGATTTTTCTAACTGCTTTTCAATTTGCTCTACCGGCATGGTAATTTCGGCGTCGAGATTTAAGTTCATTCGCACGGCTAGTTTAACGATCCCATTTAGAATACGGATTTCTTTATTTGCTAATCGAGATTTTCGCAGCTTTCTGAATTTTTGCCCGCGAAGTTCCTGGACAAACTTAACAAAAGAGGCAATATCAGTCGCATTTTTTAAGTCTACCACCTTACGCTTTTGATCGGGCTCCACTTGGACCCGCAACACTCCACACTCGATAAAAGCATCAAAAATTCTCACGATAATTTCTTTTTCAATCGCTAAAATTGTTTCGAGCTTATCCATAAGTTGATCAATGACAATGCAGCGTTTGTCGTCAACTTGGATGGAGATCATCTCTCCAATGGCCGCAATCGTTCCCGCAATCTGCGTTGCCAAAAAATAGCAGGAGATCTGCGTTCTTTTTAGTGAAACAATCATTTTCTGCGCAATGCTGAACTGTTTGTTCATCTGATCCAGCCGCAGCGTCATGTCTTTGATGATCGTCTTCAACCAGGGAGGAAGTTCCTGCAAAAGCTTGGCAAATTTTTCATGTTCGATCCGCTTGACCACCATCTTTGATTTGGCACGAATAGAGGCAAGGCGTCTTTCTCGTGTCACGATCGAGGCCAAACCAATGATCTCGCCAGCTTTCATGACGTTTAAAATAAATTCATTTCCGGCACCATCAACGTTATAGATTTCGGCCTCGCCCTGAACGATGATAAAGAGATCACCGCCCGCGTCTCCTTTGTTAAAGAGCACTTCGCCGACGTTTAATGTTCTAACTTCTGTTTCTGCCACGAGCCAAAACCTCCTCTTCCCCATGGTCATTCGGTAGAGAAGAGGGATTCTTGATAAGCTGGCAAATTAAATGTTAAATTTCAGATGGTTAAGGCAATTTTGGCAAGGGCTCTTGTTCAGGTAGCTGCTCATTTGCTGTATTTAAATTTGCTGCTAGCGTGCCAACCGCTCCCGCGAAAAATAATATGAAAGGATCGTTCCATACAAGAGTGGTCCGCTAAGTCGTACCAGAAGCCACCGCCGTTCGCATCGCGTTCCTGAATCGTTGTATTCACCGCACTCTGATCATAGGCAACGCCGCAACCAAGACGCTCAATCAGATGAACTCGATATCTCCCAGAATCATTGTGAG
>JBIKVD010000016.1:0-24553 GCA_044357055.1 Oligoflexales bacterium
ACACTCGCCACTCTGGCTTTATCAACAGCAGGCGAGCATATCGGAGCTGTTTCGGCAACTTCTGCACTGAAGCTAGAAGATGGTGAAGACTTCAACCCCACAACCCATTGTGATGACAATGGCGAAGCCAAAGCGCTGGCAACGGACGCAGAGGAGTTTGTCTCTGCAGGTGGCGAACTGCACCGTTCTCATCCTCGCGCCGCGTTTCAGCATTTTTACTGTATGATGCAAAAGGACACCGGCAATAGTACCACTTTTGTCGGTGCCATTACGGGCACGAAGTTATACGCCTGCCTCATCTCCGGCGTGACCCTGGACTTTTCTGGAGCCCAAGTGGAAGTCGAAGCAGAAACCGATAACATTCGGGCCTGCTGGAAAGACGAATTTGGCTACGAAGATGCCGAAATGGATGAGATGCTTCCTGCCGGAGAGACGATCGACGTGAAGGTTACGTCTGAAGCTCCCGCTGCGTTTGGTGGTGAAGGCTGGGATGGCAGTATTCGCATTGAAGCTAGTTTGGGCGAAGATGCAGCGGATATTCAGATCCTTATCAAGGATAGCGACCAGAAATTCGGTATCGCCGTAATCTCAAATGGCAGTAGCCCCATACAAACCGACGCCGTCCGTGTCGGCATTGATCGTGAGACAGGCGAAGTCTGGTACGATGGCCTTTTTCAACGCATGCGTGCAAATGACGACTCTTTTAGCACGGGTTGGAATCGTCACGGTGTCGGCTACGTCAAAGGAACCATGGATGAAGAATACCGATTTAGCGAAGTTGAAAAATTCTTTGGCGCCTACTCCGATATCAGTGTCGAAGCCGGCGGTGTGAAAGTCGACACCTTATCACGGGGCGAAATGTGGACGATCAATGGTGGGACTCCAAGCCAAGGATTGGTCACCAACAGCTATGAGCTTACATGTGCAGGTGCTGGTGATTGCGAAGATCCGAATTTAATAGCAAGCTGGGTCGCAGTAAGTGAAGAAACCACCGGTGCTTGCAATGGAGCCGCTGCTTCCGATAGCAATACCTGCGAAGTCGACGGGATAGAAATGACCACCGACGCGCACACTGGTTTCATGATGGATCCTGAAAGCACGAACTATGTGATTACGGAAACCTGGTTTGCCGAACTCGCCTTTCCGTCCTATACCAGCTTGACGCTCGACCTCTCTCAAGAGTGATTTGCAAAAATCCGCTTCGATTTTTCTCCTAGCGAACTTCGGGTCGCTAGGGGAAAAGCACCATTCAAGCAAAACCCGGAAAACCACCTGTGTAGCTCAACATCTAGCGCAGCAATTTCGGCAATTGATTGGCGAAAAACTGGAAGGTCTTGGGATATTGCGCTGCAAAAGTCGCGCGGGTTGATTTGCTGCAGAAGTATTCGTCTAAGCCCACGGCGATAAACTCTGCGATGCTGCTATAGCGATAAGAACCATTATGATCACTGGGATGCGCACGTTCTAAACGAAAGGCATATTTAACGTCGCCGCGACTTTGTAAGTTTGCAATTGCATCCAAAGAATGGGATATTTCATGAATGGCTAGCGAATAAGCATTATTTGGTAATGCAGAATTTCCTAGGTACACAGCTTCCGGATAGCCTGTACCAGGAACGTTAGAATAAGATGTTCCTGCCGGCCAGCCTCTGGGGGTCACTCCTTTCCACCTCGCAAATTTGGGGAAATCAGTGATGGAGTTCCGTGTCAACTGAATGGAGAAATTCGTCTGCCGCAGACGATTCAAAAATAGATCAGGCAATTTGGCAATTTCATTTAAATGGCGAATCTTTTCGGAGCGGTCAATCCCCCGATCTTCGATGGGGATACCTTTCAAAGATTCAATTTGGAGGCTAGACCTGTCGATATCACAGTTTACGCGATTACTTAAGGACTTGGATTCCGATTCGTTTCTTCGAGCCGTCGGTTGACCACAAGAAGAAAAGTTTGCCAATGCAAAGACCAAGATAAATGCGCGCATCCTTTTTACCCCCTGATAACGAGTGCATCTAAGTTTTGATGGGGTAAGTATGCAAACTTTGGACAGGAAAGACTACAAGACCATAGCTCAGCTGCTCAATGTGTATGCCCAACAGCAAACAGATGGCAAAAGGGACGCTGAATTCATGAAAGGGGCCCTTTAAGCTTTCCGACGGATGTAAACCACCTTCTCTACCCGCGCAACCACCACTTCTCGCTCATCAAGGATTTCTACTTCCTTCGTGAAGAGCGCCTTCGGAGCGGACTGGAGATCACTGTTGACTCGAGCCAGATCATCCTCCGTCAGGTTAAAGCTCGCACTTAGCGTCCCACGACCTGGCTTGAGAAATCGAACCTTTGCCTCCATATCCCAAACGATGAAGTTAGGACCCAATTGCTGCATCAACAAAAACATGTACCAAGGATCTGTCATCGCATATATCGAACCGCCGAAATGCGTGCCAACATAGTTGCGATTCCACCAACGCATGCGTAACAAAACTCGAATTTCCCGAAAATCAGGTGATATACGGACAATCCGAATACCAGCGCCGCGAAAGGGCCGATACCAATTCACCAACCAGCAAATCTGTGTCGCACTTAGTTTTTGGCTCCATTTTCTTAACAAATGCGCACTCAAATTCGGAACTCCTTAAGCACACGTTCCACAAGCATTCCGCTCAATGGGGTAGATCGCGATTGTAAATTATTTCCAAACCACCTTTTTGCCTAAATTGTTGCGCAAGCAGGACTTTAGCTACATCTTCTGCAGTCACGCCTTGCCAGGAAGGCGGAAGCATTGCTTTCAAGAAGCCGTGGACCCTTATAGCAATGGACTCCGCTGCTCTTTTCTCGGTGCGTTGGCCTATGAATAGCCCTGGACGCAGGATGGTCAATTTCGGAAAGTTAAGACCCGCAACGGCATCTTCAATTTCACCTTTCACTCGATTGTAGAAGACCAAAGATTTTCGATCAGCATTCATCGCACTCACCAAGGAAAAATGCTCAACTCCATTTCTTTTGACCCAGTTCGCGAAATTTAAAACGTAATCAAAATCCACCAACCTAAAGGCTTCTTTAGATCCCGCTTTGGCCATGGTTGTGCCCAGGCAGCAAATAGCTCCGGTATACCTCCCAGGGGGGAAATCGGTAGGAAACTTGGCAAAATTTGTGGAAAATTCGAGACACTTTGCTCCATGAGGCCGCGGTATGGGTTTACGCGTCACCGCACAAACTCGCTCAATTCTAGAATCAAGCTCAGATTGCCTGAGGACCTCAGCTCCAATCAACCCCGTCGCGCCGGCAAGTATAATTTGCATATCCTGACCTCAAGTTCAAAGACTTTTATTCTTAACGATCCCTCAGGCTCCAAAAGCACCTTGAGCAGCCATCTGCTCGATTTCCTCCGCGCTAAAATCCAGCAGCTCACGCAAAATTTCGCGGTTATGCTCGCCAAGGCGCGGAGGTGAACGCAAGGGCTTGGCAAAGGACCCGTCCAAAGCGATGGGGTTGCGAATGAATTTTTCTCCCCCAGCATCCGACAGGACGACTTCAGGAAATTCCTCCAAAGCCGCAGTCACTGTATGTATCGGTGCCGCGGGAATGGAATGCTTGGCAAAGAGGTCCAACCAGAATGCACGCGGCTGCATGGAAAATTTCTCTTGCAAAACCTTTACCAAGACTTCCCTCTTTTCAACTCGCTCCGCATTCTGCCTCATGCGGAACTCTTGAGTCAGCTGCAGCGCCTCAGCAAGCCTTGCAAACTGTTGATCGTTGCCGACCGCCAAACAGAAGTCCATATCTGCCGCGCTGAAGGATTGGTAGGGGACGATCTGAGCATGCGCATTCCCCTGCGCTTGAATTTCCCTACCAGTATTAGCCACGGTATGGACGATATTGGCCAGCCCATGCATCGCGGACTGAAACAAGGATACATCCACTCGCGGCAGAGTCTCTTCCCCAGCAAATTCAAATGATTTGCCCTGTCCTACCTTCTGTTGATAGAGCTTAGCCAAGATGCCTATGGCGGTATAAAGCCCTGTCATAACATCAACGACTGCGACCCCCACCTTATAACCACCCAGGCCTGCAGGTCCAGTAATGGCCATAAACCCGCTCAAAGCCTGCACAAGTAGATCATAGCCAGGTTCTGCCTTGCGTTCGTGGCTAAAAGTCTGAATATGACTTAGGACGAGTTTCGGATTGAGCTCTTTGAGTTTTGCTTCTTGGAGACCAAATTTTCCTAAGTCTGCATCCAGGAAATTATGCAAAAGAACATCACTTTTGATTGCAAGACGATGCAAAATCTTTCGAGACGGTGCCGCGTTTAAATCTAAAGCCAAGGACTCCTTATTGCGATTTGCGGACCGAAAATACCAGGCATCACCCGACGGTGCAAATGGAGGACCCCAGGTCCGGGTCTCGTCACCCACGCCTGGCCTCTCGATCTTTATCACCCTTGCGCCCAAGTCCGCTAAAATCATCGTACAAAAAGGACCTGCTAGAACACGCGACAGGTCTAGAATCACAACACCCTCCAAAGGCTGGAGGCCAGTGGCAGGCTTTGCTTCTAAGTCTAATCTTTCGTTTGTCATCCTCTAAACCTTCTCCCGCCCAGCGTCAACTTGGCTACGAAATTGCGACTAGATCCTCATTTGGGATGAAGACCGCGATGGATACCATGCCTCGCGTGCCAACGAGACTTTTGCGTGGGAACTTCCAGGCATTGTTGCTATTTTCCATACAACTGACAAGCTTCTTCCTGGAGTCGTTATGAAAAAGAGTCTTTTACTGCTAATGGGACTCCTCACTCTAGGGGCTGGTGCGGGTTATTACTATGCTTACCTCCGCCCAAAGAGTTTTGAGATTGTTCATCCCAAAGTGGATCAGATGAAAGAGTTGATCTATGGCTTAGGTACCGTCGTTTCGACCAAGGTTTATGAACATAAGCTCGGCTATGCCACAGCAATCAGCAAGCTTTCGGTCCGCTTAGGTGACTTTGTTCCGGAAAAGAAACCTCTGATAGCTTTTGCAGGCGGCACGGTTCTTCGCGCACCCTTTGCAGGAACCATTACGGCTCTGCCGTTCCATGAGGGCGAGAATATCTTTCCTCAGCTCTCGGTGCTTCGCATTGAAGATCTCAGCGCCCGTGAAATTGAAATCGCTCTGGAACAAACCGGGGCCCTCCGCGTGCGCCTGGGACAGCAGGCCTTGTTAAATTTCGAAAGCTTAAGGGGCGAAACCTTTCAGGGAAAGGTAAGGACACTTTACCCACAACAAGGACAGTTCATTGTTGCAGTTACTCCTGATCCCCTTCCCGAAGCCATCATTCCTGGCATGACGGTGGACGTCGCCATCGAAGTCGCCACCCGTGAAATGGCTACGATGATACCCACGCGCTCGATCCAAAACGGAAAAATAACTGTATTAAATGACAAGAAGCGCGAAAAGATATCAATCCAAGTCGGATTGGCGAATGGCGATTGGGCTGAAGTCTTGAGCCCAAAACTTGCTCCGGAAACACAAATCATGATGCCGAGAAAATAGCTATGATGTTCCTTGCCATGCGACATCTTCTTTCCAGGCGCAGACAAACGTTCTTTATTTTTTTTGGCATCGTCTTAGGCTCGCTTACCTATGTTGTCATTGCAGCTATGCAGCTGGGATTTCAAGAATACATGATCGCACAACTCATCGAGAATGAAGGGCATATCAAAATCAAGGCCCACGAATTCGAGAAAGACGAGGCTCAACTTAAATCCGCCTTTTATCCCAGTGGCAGCGTTGAGGTGGATTGGGCGGTCCCCCCTTATGGCAAAATGGATGAGTCCCATATCCAAGACCCCCGCGGGTGGTTGCAGCGACTTAGCCTGGACCCAGAGGTAGCTGCCTATGCTGAGCAGCTGTCGATGCAAGTCATTTCCAGTCGCGGCGGTGCACGCGCCACCGCAAATCTGGTTGGTATTTCACCGGACCGTCAACTGCTGGTTTCGCGACTCGACGACTATATGGATGAGGGATCCATAAAGAATATTGGCTACACGGGCAATAGAGTCGTCGTTGGCAGTGGTCTATTAGATACCCTTGGCGCCCGACTAGACGATACGATTTTTCTTGCTTCAGGAACCCAAGCCCCTCGTCCTTTTCGCGTCGTAGGTTCCATTACCTTAGGGATCAAGCAGCTGGACGATGCCCTGCTCTACGGCGCTTTGAGCGACGTGCAACAGCTTAACAAGACCCCTGGTAGAATCTCACAAATCGCGGTGCGCCTACACGACGTCGCGGAGGCACAAGCCACTGCAGCCCGGTGGAATCAGTATAGTCGGGATGAGGTTCAAAGTTGGGATCAAGCAAATGCGTCTTATATGCAAGTTTTTAGGATTCAAGATTTATTTCGCTATTTTGTCACCATAGGAGTCATGCTAGTCGCATCTTTCGGCATTTACAATGTGCTCAGCATCATTGTCAACCAAAAGCGCCGCGAAGTAGCCATCCTAAGATCTTTGGGCTACGAGCAGCGTGATATCTTATGGCTCTTTCTCTTGCAAGGTATTCTCCTCGGCGTGGCAGGTGCATTCATTGGCCTTTTCATGGGCTACGGAGTTTGCCGTTATCTAAGTTCCATGCGTTTTGATATGCTTGGTCCCAGAGGTCTAACGATTTCCTACTCTATCGGTATCTATGCTCAAGGCTTCTTGATGGCGACTTTATCTTCTATGTTGGCTAGTTTCATCCCCGCCTACTCTGCATCGCGGATGACTCCAATCGATATCATTCGGATGGAGGGTTAAAATCCAATGACGATTGAGGCCAAAGGAATTGGCAAGCAGTTCGGCGAACCGCCTACAATCGTTTTGCGCGACATATCACTTTCCATCTCAGATGGAGAATTCGTCGCCATTTGGGGTCGCTCTGGCTCGGGAAAGACGACACTTCTCTACATTCTTAGCACTTTAGATCTCCCTTCAGAGGGCACGGTGTCCATTGACGGACAAGACACGCGGCAGATCACCCAGAGTCGCCTTCATAAACTACGCAATGGCAACATTGGTTTCATCTTTCAATTCCATTATCTTTTACCTGAGCTTAGCGCGGTTGAGAATATTCTCCTTCCAGCACGCAAGGCGGGTAAACATTTTGAGCTTAGTGACCGCGCCCAGCACCTTCTAGAATCCTTTGGACTCGGAGATAAGGCTCAGCGCCTACCCAGCCAATTGTCAGGTGGAGAACAGCAGCGGGTGGCAATAGCTAGAGCGCTTATTATGGAGCCCAAGTACATTTTTGCGGACGAACCTACCGGCAACTTAGATACCAAAAATGGCAGGATCGTTATGGAGAGCCTCAAGAAAGTCAACTTGGAACACAAAACTACAATCGTTTTGGTAACCCATGAAGAATCCTATGCTGCAATTGCAACGAGACAAATATTCTTAGAGGATGGCCGTTTGGCTAGTCGTACCTAAAGCTGTACAGTTTTAACAAGATCTGCCTAGGGTATGCTCTTCGGCCAAGTAAGATAGGTTCCACTTGAAAGGTAGCCATGATGAAATTCCATGTCCAGGAGCATCAATCAACACGCATAGTCTTAACTCATGGCGGCGCCAGTTCCCCAGTCGCTTTTAAGGATGGAACGGATCTGGCGGCAGACGTGGCCATGCGAGTCCTAAAGGCAGGCGAGTCCGCACTACATGCTGCCGTAAAAGCGGCGAGCAGCCTGGAAGACGATGGCCGCTTCAATGCAGGACGTGGCTCCACCTTTCGTTCCAATACCAAGCGACAGCAAATGGATGCATCATGTATGGATTCAGGTGGTCGCATGGCTGCCGTGGCAAACCTTGAGCATTTTCGTAACCCAATCGAAGTCGCTTTTTCCCTGACCGATACGCCCCATGTCGTGCTGTGCGGAGAGGGAGCTTCGGATTTCGCGAGGCAAGCGTGCTTTCAACCCGCTTTAAGCCCGAGCGAAAGAGTGCTGACGAAAGCGTCTACAAGTACAGATACCGTCGGCGCTGTCTGCTTTGACGGCGAACATTTTGCAACTGCGCTCAGTACTGGAGGCATCACCAACTGTCCTCTGGGTAGGATCGGAGATGTACCACTCCCAGGTTGCGGTTTTTATTGTGGTCCCTATGGAGCTGTCGTGGCCACTGGTTATGGCGAGGCCATCACCAAAAGCATGTTGGCGATTCGGTGCTATCAATTGCTTGAAACGCGCACTCCCCTGGCCATGATTTTTCTTGAAGCGGAAAAGTGGCTACCAAAAGATACTGACTTCGGTTTGCTTGTACTCAATCGACATCAGTATGGAGGGGGCGCCAAAAGCAACATGGCGTGGTCCTGTGCTATGCAAGATTAAAAAGCGCTACAACTTAGAACATATCCTGCATCACACTCTTAGGCCTGTCCGCTATGCCGCGAACACAACCTTAGCTAAAGCGAAGTCCTGCTAGAAACTCTCAGATCCATTGCATTACCTTACCGTCATAAGATCAAAATACGTGCGGGGGCTGACGGTGAGAAATCTATTGGCTTTTTCCTTTTCTTTGGTACTTTTTGCTTGCGGGGCTCAGGATCATATCGCCCGAGACACCGACAGTGAAATTTCTGTCAATCCATCCTCCTGGGCGCAAGTGAGTCGCAGTCAGATGAGCATCGGAGTTGACAAATACTTTTCTGGGGGAAGCTCCAGCTCATTTTTTAGCTGTTTGGCTAAGCAAAACGTGCATGTTTTTATTGCGACTTATAATACTGGGCTTGCTGGCGGCTCTGCCGTTGACACGCATCTAAGAAATGCGCAAGCAGCAGGACTAGACCTAAGTGCCTATTTTGCCTTTAATAGCGCCAGTGATTTAAGCGATTCAGCCATTCAGGATTTTTTGCGGCGCATTCGTCCATTTCCCATCAAGACGGTTTGGCTAGATATTGAGAGACCCGCAAGCAATATTGACTCCTTAACAAGCAACTGGCATCAAAAAGTCTGCGTCGAAGCTGGTTATAGATGTGGGGTCTATACAAATTTCGGCGGTATGAGTGCCGCAAACTATCCAAAAAGCTACCGTGCCCCGCTAGAGAAAATGTATTTATGGTTTGCGCTCTGGGATAATCGCGTTACGCCTAACGCGGAAGTTGGCAACTTTTACGCGTGGCAAAAATCTCATGGCAAGCAATTTGCTAATGGGCAAGTCTGCGGCACGGAGATTGATGCCAATGCTTTTGAACCGCAAGTTTTCACTGGCGCTGGTCCCTCGGGTACGGGCGGAGGAGGCTCCGCAGGAGGTTCAGGAAAAACTGGGGACCAAGATCAAATCACCGGCCCACGTTGCATCATCGGCAACCTCTCAGGGGATCGCAGTGTGAAATTACGGGCCCAGCCCAGCACCCAATCCTCCGTTCTAAGAAGCGTTCCAGATGGTGAAAGCGTTTCCGTGAAGCGTCTCGTGAAGGGTCAAAGCATATCCGACCCAGTTTTGGGGAGATCTAGTGCAGACTGGGGAGAAATCGATGATGGGGGATCTACGGGCTATATCAACTCCTTATATCTGAATTGTCGTTCCTAAAATCGTCCGGGTTGAGTGGATTCATCGTGTGGTCAAAAAAAATCCACATCCATTTTCCGTATGGCAAGGCAAGGAGACTTGCGGACACCGCGCTGAGACAAACCATGGCGATGAGGTAAGCTTCGTGGATAAAATAAGATCGCAATAGAATCCAAGTCACCCCCCCAAGCAAGGCCCCGGCTAGGTAGGAAAAAATCCAGGTTACGCCCGAAAAATAGCCCTCCTCCCTCTCAAAATGATATTGACACCTCTGACATTGAATCGGCCATTTCTTCCAAAAAGCCCGTGGTAATGGAAAGTCCAAACAATAGGGGCAATGAAGACGAAAAATCCCTCGCCAGTTGGGCTTAGCGCTAAGCTCGGCGCTGTGATATTTCTCGCTCATTCTTTCTCCTTACCAGTACCAAGGAAACCATGACAGGGCAGCCCCAAAAATAACCGTGATTCCAACAACATCCACAAGCAAACCTACCCGAATCATCGTCCTCATTTGCAAATGGCCTGAGCTGAAGACGATTGCATTTGGGGGAGTCCCCACAGGAAGCATAAATCCTAAACTACCGGCCAGGGTCAGGGCTACACATGTTGGGACCACAGGTAAATCCATGCGACTCGTCAGCGCTAAAACAATGGGCAAGAATGCAGCGACGGTCGCCGTATTTGAGGCAATCTCAGAAAAAACGACCACCACAAACAAGGAAGCCAATAAAAACAATTCAGGCCTACCGCCAAAAAAACGCAGAAGCAATTCGGCAAGCTGATGCAAATAGGGACTTGACGAAAGCGCCGTTGCTAAACAGAGTCCACCACCAAATAGCAGCAAAACCTCCCAATTGACCTTCTTCGTCCATGTCTTGTCCATCAAAAAACGAGGAGCGCGTAGGGAAACAGGAACCACAAATAGCAGCAATGCAGCAAGTAAAGCTACCATTGAATCGCTCCAACGCAGCCCCGGCACCTCTATAAAACCGCCGACGATCCACCCGATTGCCGCGAGAGTAAAAATCCCCGCCACCATCCATTCCTCTCGCTTCATGGGTCCTAGTGCTTTGGCCCGACCCTTCATTTCTTCTAGAGCGGTTTTTAACCCTGGTTCTTCAGCGCGCAGCGAGAAAAACACCCGACACAGCAGCCACCAAACGATGGGTAACAAGATGAGCGCAATCGGCAAGCCAAAGCCAAGCCACTGGGCAAAATTCAAATCAATCTGCCGCTGATCTCGCAAAAAAGCAGCGAGGATTGCATTGGGCGGTGACCCAATCAAAGTTGCCATCCCGCCAATGCTCGCGGATAAAGCGATGCCAAATAACAAGGCTTGCGCCATTGGGGCTGATGTGGGACCAGCTTCTTCGTGCCCCTTATCCCTTTGAAGAATCTTACTTTCTCTATTTGATTGACTTTCTAGGAGAGAGATCACCGAAAGTGCCATCGGTAACATCATCATTGCGGTAGCCGTATTGGAGACCCACATGCTCAAAAAAGCTGTAATGGCCATAAATGCTCCGACAACATAGTCAGGCTTCGGGGGAACTTTGCTCAATATCACAATAGCCATCCGGGTATGCAAATTCCATTTTTGCAGCGCTGCCGAAAGGACGAATCCCCCAAGAAATAGAAACACGACATCGTGACCATAAGCTGCGGCTGCATCGGATAAACTTATCAAGCCCAACGCAGGAAAAAGTGCCATCGGCAGCAAGGCGGTGATGGCAAGGGGAATGACTTCAAACATCCACCAAAGGCACATCACAGCCAGCAAAATTCCAAGACTAAGATCTTTGCTCTCCCCCGCTGTTTGCACGGCTAAAGTCACGGCTGCCAATATCCCAAACAAGCCCAAGCCAAGGGCAATGATCCGCCACATTCTGTATCCTCACTTCTCAGGTAACGATAGACTCTCTTTGCCGCGCCTTGGCAGTTTATGATTTACATACCCTGGGTCCAACAGTTACTTTTAAAAATAAACCTTTATGAAAACCCGAGCAGAAGCAAACAGAGGATGACTTATGACCGTTCGCACGGATAACCTTCAACAAAAACACCCGCAGATGACCACCATAAATCCTAGCTTTATTAATACCTTACAAAACCTCCTTCCACTTCCCACGCTGGCGCTAGCCTTCTCAATCCTGCTGTTTTCTTCCCCCCTCGAAGCCACCGAAACCCGGATGCAAGCTCTGGGTGGCATGACTGGAGTGACTGACGAGTCGGATGTCTTTAAATACCCTGGTTTGGTCCCGCTACAGTCATTTGCCTTGATCGAACTTGGAGGGATCAATCATGGGGGCGCACACGGAGGAGGAGTTTATAGTCCGATGGGACTTGGCCTCTTTCTCAGCCGCGACCAATCTGTTTTTACCCGAACGGCCCCCATGACAGCCAGCGCAGTGCAAGAGTATCTCACCAGTTCCATTGGCACTGATGAGGCACAATATCGCCACCCCGAAAACCCTATCGACTTGTTTTGGGGGACGTCACTGGGCAAGAAATCTGCCTTTGGGGTTAGGGTCACTTTTGCAGATTTCATTGACAAACAATCCTTTGAGAACAACCCCGCTGATGTCTATCAGCGAAGCAGCCAACAACTCAGTACCCAGTTGGGTTATTCCATGACCGGCGCCAGCCAGATCGATTTTGGCTTAGGGATTGATCTCATAGCAAAACTGAAAGCATCCAGTGGCGAAGGCGCTAGCGAAAGCTCAAGAGATTACCAACGAAAAATGCACCTGCAACCATCCTTTCGCAATATCGTCAAAACAAAAACCGGCTCCTTTTCTTATGGCCTTGAAGGACTATACTCGCAATTATCTGCGAAGCTCGAAGCTGGAACCACGTCCGAAAGCATGAAACTAAAGGAGACCGGACTCAGTGCAAGCATCGGGCAAATCTTTGCCCTACCGGAGGATGCAGGAAATTTAAGCGGACAGATGAGGCTATCCTTTCTTAATAGTGAGGCTCCAACCTATACTGCGGCAGGGCAGGACAGCTTTTTGACGAGTGATGACAAGAGGAAAGTGTCCGCATACAGTTTAGATGCTACCCTTGCCTTTGAATATGATCTCCTCTCGTATATGGGTGTCATGGCTAGTATGAATCCGCTGATCTATGGACGTATGGTAGATGACAACAAAATCCCTACTGACAAGCCTAAGTCGACCACGACACTCACCGCGGCGGACCAGAGCCTTTTTGCTTTCGGCATCTATTCCGAAGCAGGAAGCTTTCGCTTAGACGCGGTTTACTCTTCTTCCCTTTTTTATAACGGGCCAAACTTCTTAACCGGCAACACCTCGGCGAGCTTTATCACGAGGATAGGCGTAGCTTATTTATTCTAAAGAACAGACCCTTTGCTGCTGACTCTTTTGATAAAATAGGACAGCAACCATGAATCTGCGAGCTAAGGGCCTGTGTCTAATGCTACTCCTTCCAAACCTAGGGTGGAATCAGTCTTGCCAACTAAAGGTAGGCCCCGAGCCCTTAAGCAATTTTGATGGCGAGCAATACTTCGATCCGAGAAAACCATGGGATAAGAGCTTTTGGTCGTTTTTGAAGTGGCAAATGAGCGGTGGAAGGGAGGACTGGCCGCAGTCCGCGTCGACCCGTATCGAGTACAAGCCGAGAGAAATCGTTGACCAAGACTCGATCCATATCACGTTTATCAACCATGCAAGCTTTTTATTGAAAACAAAAGATCTCCATATCCTGACAGATCCGATTTTTTCCGACCGGGCTAGCCCAGTGCAATGGGCAGGTCCCCGCCGCGTCCAGCAGCCAGGGATCGCGCTTGCTGAATTACCTCGAATCGATGTGATTTTGGTTAGTCATAATCATTATGACCATCTGGACTTCGACACCCTTAAAGCGCTTATGGAGCGGGATCATCCACAATTAATCCTACCATTGGGCCACAAAGAGCTGCTGGAAGAGTTTGCTGTGAATCGATTCATCGAATTGGATTGGTGGCAAAATTTCACCACAGCCACTAACCTAAAGATCACCTTGGTACCAGTACAGCATTGGTCTGCCCGTAGTCCATTTGATCGAAACGAAAGCTTGTGGGGTGGGTTTATGTTGGAATTTCCCCAAGGCGCTACCTTTTTCTTCGCGGGTGACACAGGATTTACCAGTTGGTTTACAGACATTCGGGAGCGCTTCCCGCCTATTGATTTGGCCCTTTTGCCGATCGGCTCCTATGAGCCTCGTTGGTTCATGAAGGACCAACATATGAACCCAGACGACGCCGTCCGGGCTCACCAGGTGCTAGAAGCTAGTTTCAGTTTAGGTATGCATATGGAGACGTTTCAGCTTACGGATGAAGCCTTTGAAAAGCCTAGGCTGGCTTTAGCTGCCGCCCTCGCGGAACAGAATGTTTCCCCTCAGGATTTTATTGCCCCATTGCATGGAGAGACGTTCTGCCTCCACAAGAACCCAAGCTCCAAGGTGGTTTTTTTCCGATCTTTAGATCAAAAGCCCCCGCACAGTGGTTCTATCGACGAGGCTACGCCTTTAATCCCTGCCCAAAGCGGGGAATCCGCCCCATGTTCTTACTCAGCAGAGTGACACATTTTTTCGTCGTCCAACACCGTGCCCGTATTCAGAAGCAGCCGTGACCAGACCCAGCTCCAAGTGACCTAAGCACAAAAAAGCCACCCCCCTTGTGGAAGATGGCTTTCCATTCATTCGCTATAGCAAGCTAGATCTTATTACCAGTTGCCGCCGCGATCTCGGTCATCGCGAGAATAGCTGGGGCGCTCCCTTGGTTCTTGAGGGCGGGCTTCGCTTACACGCAAAGGACGGCCATCGATTTCACGTCCATCTAAATTGGCAAGTGCCTTTTGCACTCCATCGGGAGAATCCATCTCCACAAATCCAAATCCCTTGCTGCGTCCTGAAAACTTGTCGGTGATGACTTTAGCTGATGCAACCATGCCGCAATCCGAAAAAATCTGCTGCAATTGATCGCTGTCGACACTGTAAGCCAAATTCCCGACGTAAAGCTTCGTACCCATTCATTGCTCCTATTATACTAGCGCACCACCAGAAAAACCCGATGGCACTGGATTCGACAAAAAGACTTCATGTAATGATAAGGATGCTAACGACGCTGCACATTCCCCTGCAATGCATTCATTCTAAAGATCGTGGCCGCCACCTCTCAAGATGGGATCACCCAAAGATCTTTGTTACCGGATTTCGCAATCGTTTCTTGAACCGCCACGATATCTTGGAGAATCTGCATTTGGAATAGCGCCATAGGAAATATCGAGTTAGAAAGAACGTGAAAACCCAAAACTGCCTATGATAATATCAAAGGCATAAACAAAATGCAAAGTGACAATCACCCATGTCGGAAAAGTACAAGAAAAGCAGTAAATTAGAGCATATGTTACCTTCTATATGAAAATACTCCATATTTCCGATCTCCATTTTGGTCCCTATTTTTGCCATCAGGCGGCCGAATCTCTGCTTGTCTGGTGCGAAAAACACGAGCCAAATATGATTCTAGTTAGTGGCGATTTGACACAACGTGCGAGATCCTCGCAGTTTCGTCAATGCGCAAGCTATTTCGAAAATCTGAGACGGATTTGCCCTGTCATTGCTATCCCAGGCAATCACGACATTCCCCTCTATCGTTTCTTCGAACGGCTTAACTCTCCTTATGATCTCTATCGCAAATACATTAGTCAGGAATTGTCTCAAATGCTGCTTCCAGTTCCAGAGATTGCGATTGCCGCATTAAACACCACCCATCCCACGAAAAAAATCACAAATTTCCACTGGAACGAGGGTGAATTTCTCAAAGCCGCCAATTTCTTTTCCCAAACTGAAACTTCGTGCTTTCGGGTGCTCGTTGTCCATCAAAATCCCTTTGCGACACCCAATTTTTCACCCAGCAAGATCGCCGATTTTTTAGCGACGAATAGGATCCACCTGCTGTTGAGTGGTCACACTCACGAGAGTTTTGTTTTCGCAGTCAACTCCGGATCCTTTCAAAGTATTCGCGCGGGCTGCGGCACCACCCTTTCCACCCGTGGGAGGGGACGTGAGCGCGGGCAAAATAGTTTAATGGTCTATACATGGCATAGCCCCAGCCTGAGCATGGAACGGTTTAGTTTGGCGGTAGGCGGTTCCGAATTCTCTGAAAGCGGCAGCTGGGAGTTTACCTAGCAAGAAGCTACCTAGCGGATCAGCAATTGTGGTCAGCTATCATCACAAAGCTTGTGGCTGAGACAAGAGGGCAACCTGCAACTGCCTGCGTCGCTCCAAGGCTTGCTCTTGTTTGCGTTCTCTAGCCACCCAAATAGCGAATACAATCGTCATGGCTATGAACATAAGAAACCCACCGGGAACCCACATCAAGAGGCCACCCAATTGCTGATCTTGCAACCGTCCCCATTTTTGCCAAAACTCGGGCAAAGGTATCAACTCGTATGCGTACCACACGGTTTCTGAATAAGAGAGAAAGGCGCTCAGCAACATATTGAGTGCCATAATCGCGAGCAAGTAGAGAATTCGCATGGGTATAGGCAAAGGGGAACGCATGGGGCGGGGATCAATAATCACCCTCCATAACAAAAGAGCTGTGAGTGCCATCATTGCATGTTCAAGTAAATGATAAAAATCATTCAGCAAGGCTAAATCATAGAATTTCGGAATATGCCAAAACCAGAAGCTGCCATTGAAAAGAAGCAAGGCTAATAACGGCGAAAATACTACCGGCTTTATCCATCGATCATAGAAACGATTTCTGATGACTGGGCGATACACTCGCCAGAAGACCCAGCGAGGCAAACCACGCAGACAGACGATAAAAGGAATCCCAAATATCATCATAGGAACAGCAACCATGGTTATAGCCATGTGCTGGATCATATGCATAAAAAAGAGTTGGTCCGCCATGTCATCCAGTAGAGGGGACAAGGCGAGAATAGCAAGAGCAGCACCCGAAAAAAATAGGCTAAGCTGCCACCAGGCAACGGGCGGCTTGCGATAAGTCCTTAACCCTCGCAGGTAGAAAAAGACCATTAAAACGAAAAAGATCAAAGTTGGGTCAAGTGGCAGTTTGTAATAATAGGGGGAATCCTCGATCCCGTGTGCGAATGCGACACCCATGTAAGCTCCTATCATTTCGTGGGCACTGCAGTACTGGCCCTCCGCCTCCGGGCTTAAGCCAAGCCGGAAGACAAATTTATATCGAAGTGGACAGGAACCACATAGCACTTTCAGACAGGAAATTCACGTCCAAATGCCACTAATGCAATAAGATGGCCACGCCAAGGTAAAAGAGAGCTTTGAGCGATCAATAATGGAGGGAAAACATCAAAATGGAGTATACCATGATCGCCAGAAGAATCGAAAAGCCAAAAAACTTGGTCAATATTTTGTGATCGTATCGCAAATGCATATACCAGCCACAGACCATCACAAACTTGATCACCGATAATCCCAACAAAGTCGGTAACATAAAAAAAGAGTTTGACCGCAGGGACTCTACTTTGAAAAGCCCCCACTCGATAAAGGTCATCACACAAAGAACTAAGCAGAATATCCAGTAGAGCTTAACTGATGCATGCTTCTCAGCGGCCATGAAAATTCACCTCACAAATAGACAAATAGATAGACAACCGTGAAAATGATGATCCAAATAACATCCACGAAATGCCAGTAGAGCCCTGCAACCTCAATGACATCGCCATCAAACCAAGACTCACCCCGCTTAAGGGATGTCAAATATATGGAACTCATCCAAAGAACGCCGACCGCCACATGCAAACCATGACATCCCGTTAAGAGATAAAAGCTTGACCCAAAAATATTGGTGGTCAATCCCAAGCCCATATTCATAAAATGGTTGAATTCGTAAACCTGGCAACCAAGAAAAAAGAGTCCAAAGACAATAACGACCAGATTCCAGAGCCTAAATCGCTTAAGGTCACGCTCCCGACAATAATGGAGCATCAAAACCATAGCTACCGAGCTCATCAAAAGAATGAAGGTACTTAAGGTCGTTAAGTCAATGTCATATATCTCTGTCGGTTTTGGCCCGACGAGGCCTCTCCCTTTGTTTATCAAATAGTTGGCAATCAGTGTTCCAAACAAAAAGCACTCGGATCCGATTAGAACCCACATGCCAATTTTTCGGTTGTCTACACCCAGAACATTCGGCATATGCCCATGTCCCGCATCACCGTGATGGCCACCAGCACCGTGGGCCGCTACACCGTGGGCCGCTACATTATCATGTCCCATTTTCAACAAATCTCCTGTCCGTCTCACCAAACATCGCTTTTAACCGACGCTGAAGTCGATCCACTCAGATAGCCAAATCACGCATCTTCATAGGCCCATCCGTAACTCGCTAATAAAATAACGACAACACCAAAGAGGCTTACAGCCAACTTAGCATCTTTTAGAAACAGGCCCGCGACTCCCAGCAAAATTCCCAGTGCTAATAGTATCGGGTAGTAAGATGGATTAGGCAAATGCTTCGTCGCGGGATCTATCACCGGCTGAAACTTCGAGGCCACGCGCGCGCCCTTCGCATCAAACTTTCTTCGCCACCAATCGTCCAAATGATCAACTTCGGGATCTACGGCAAAATTATACTCCGGAGGTGGGCTACTGAGGCTCCACTCAAGCGTCCGAGCATCCCAAGCATCTGCTGGGGCTTTTTTCCCTTTCCAGAGGCTCAGGAAAACGTTGACGAAGAAAAGGATTCCACCAATCGCAGTCAAATAGGCGCCCATCGTGCAAAGAAAATTCCAAAAATTCCAGCCCTGATCCGGCGCGTAAGTATAAATTCTTCTCGGCATCCCTTGAAGGCCAAGAAAATGCATGGGAAAAAAGGTCAGGTTAAAACCAATCATGTAGAGCCAAAACTGAGCTTTGCCCATGCCCTCATGCAGGTACTTGCCAGTTACTTTCGGGAACCAGTAAAAAATCCCCCCAAAAAGAGCCATGACAGCTCCGCCATAAAGCACATAATGAAAATGGGCGACAACGAAATAGGTATCCTGGTGCTGATAATCGATAGGTGCCGAGGAATGCATGACACCACTCAAACCACCGAGAGTAAACATGGCAATAAAACTAACCGCAAACAAATTTGCCGTTGTGAACCGTATTTGCCCACCCCACATCGTGGAGATCCAGTTGAAAATCTTAACACCGGTGGGGATCGCGATCAGCATCGTTGCGGCTGAGAAAAAGAGAGTCGCATATGGCCCAAGACCCGTCGTAAACATGTGATGTGCCCACACCGCGAAGCCTAAGAACCCGATGGCGCAAGTTGAATACACCATCACAGAGTACCCAAATAGCGGCTTTCGGGAAAAAGTGGGAAGAATTTCGGAGACAATCCCCATCGCCGGTAAAATCAAAATGTACACCTCTGGATGACCAAAAATCCAGAAAAGATGCTGCCACATAATAACCTGACCACCTGCACCCGGATCAAAAAATCCAGTGCCGAAACTTCTATCAAAGGTGACCATGACCAGGGCTACGGTAATCACCGGCAGAGACAAAATCAGAAGAACTTGGGTCACTAAAGTTGCCCAGATAAATATTGGCATCTTTAATAGGGTCATTCCTTTGCAACGCATGTTGATAATGGTCACAAAGAAATTAATGGCTGCAATCAAGGATGCCAAACCCACTACCTGCAAGCCCAAAGCCCAAAAGTCTACCGAATGGGTGGGATTGTACTTGATCCCCGCCAAATTCTGATAACCAAACCATCCAATCGCCGGAACCATATCCACCAAAAAACTAAAATTCAGTAGCAAGCCACCAAATAAAAAGATCCAGTAGCTTAAGGCATTCATGCGAGGATACGCCACGTCTGGCGCACCAATCATAAGTGGTGTTAAATAATTGAAGAATGCGGCCGACAGAGGCATGACAAACAAGAAAATCATGGTCGTACCATGCATGGTGACCAAACCATTAAACGTGTCGCCTACCGCAACCGTATTATTGGGGAACATAAGCTGTGTTCTCATAATCACAGCCTCGATCCCGCCCAAAAGCAAGAAAAACAAGGCAGAGATGCCGTACATGATACCAATCCGCTTGTGATCTACGGTTGTTATCCAGCTGAGTATCCCCGTTTTCGGAACATTCTTAGCCATAAATTTCACTCTGCTCCTAATATCAAAATTGCGCTTCCGAAGTCATGGTGCTTCGATTAAAAATAGTGCTTCGATTAAAAATAGTGCTTCGATTAAAAATAGTGCTTCGATTAAAAATAGTGCTTCGATTAAAAATAGTGCTTCGATTAAAAATAGTGCTTCGATTAAAAATAGTGCTTCGATTTAAAACTGCTTGATTGTTGAAGTACGAATATAGGCGATAACCGCTTCGAGCTCGTCAGGGTTTAACGCTTGCCCAGGCATCAATGAGCCCGGTTTAATGGTCTCTGGGTGGTTAATCCACTGACGCAGGTTTTGCACAGAGTTCGCTCGGGTTCCGGCGCCCAGAATGCGTCGATTCCCAAAATTCGACAAATTAGGACCGATTTTTGGACCCGGCAAACTTGCTGATAGAGTCCCCTCAATGGTGTGACAAGCCATGCACCGTTGGAAGACTTCTTCACCTTTTTTCTCAACCGAGGTTTCAACCACGGGAGGGGTATTATGGCTACTCGCCCAAGCAATGAACTCATCCCTGCTATGGACAATGGCTGCGAATCGCATGAGCGCATGGGAAGCACCGCATAACTCTACACACTGGCCTTGATAGTAATCTCCACCTTCGGTACGACCACGCTCAGACACGGGAGGGGTGGTGTAGTACAAATAGTTTTTCTTTTCTACTCCGGGTAGCGCATCAATTTTGCCCCCAAAATTAGGAATCCAAAAACTATGAATGACGTCTTCCGAGAAAACTTCAAAAATGACCGGCGTGTTCTCTGGCAAATGAACCTCATTTGCCGTCACAATTTCACCATCAACTCCGCTGATGACCACTATAGCGGAATTCCCACCACCACTGATGACCAATGGCCTGTATTTTCACAGCCTCGGGGTCCGTCTTTGCCTTGGCGACACCCTCAAATTGGTTAAATATGGCTCTCTGGGTGGGAATCCAGATAACGATTAACAGGATAACTGGCACGACCGTCCAAATCATTTCCAAAATTGCATTGCCATGGACCTGAGGTGGAGGGGGCAGCCCAGCCAAGTCCTTTTCTTTGACACGAAAGCGCCATAGACAATAGATAACGGGTATGGCGACGGCAAAAAATATGAGGCTCGTGACAATGGTGGTAATTCCATAAACATGATTAATTTCCCGCGCGAAGTCCGTCATTCCCGCGATCGTGTTCATGGGGCCATCTAGTGTTAGGGACCACTCTAAGGGAATTTCGTCAAAGGCCTTTTTGTTGCCTTGGCTCGCTAAGTTTCCGGTTGAGTTGGCCTGCGCAAAGGCTCGAGATAAAAAGGTCGATCCGCCGACCACAAACCCACAAGCACCCAGCCTAAGGAAGGTACCAAAAACACGTTTTAAGGGTCTCAGAAACATTAATAAACCTCCGCCCTGCCGTTTGGATCAGTATTCCAACTGGATCAGTCTTCCCAAGCGTCCCTACGAATCTGCAGTCGTTGTGAAACTTCAACGAATTTGGTTAGCGGGATTATGGCTGAAGTAAACAAGCAACTCAACAAAAGAATGACACTAGGAAATTCAGGATTCCTAGATCCCTTGAGATAGGCCCCTCTCCGCTAAGGGAACGACGTGTCATTGGCCCAACTGCGTCGGACCAGCATAAAGCGATCCTATTTGGCCGTAATTGCATAAATATGTCGCATGATTCCCCATGAACGGAGTCCTTGATTTAATCCTGATGAAATGACTAAACATTTCAAATCTATTGAATGATAGTTTGAAAATATCACGATGTCGCGTGGACCAAGCTAGTCCCTTAGAAAAACCCTGCGCTTCCTGTGCGATCTAGTACAATGACCCTTCAAACTTATCGAGCTTATTTAGACTTATATGGACTTGAACGCAGACAAATATTGCATGGCAGGATCCCAGGCTCACGCTCTGGCCAAACGTACGAATCGAGCGTTTGGCATCTTTCGAGCTGCGCTTGCCGCATTTGCAATGGCTCTCGCATCATGTCATCCCGCAGAAGGAACCTATCTCGATCTGGAAAGAAGGGTTCCCTCTGGAATCATGCAAGGCGTTGCAGAGCACACAAAGCCTCGAACTGCTGAACTTCAAAACGACTTAAGTCTACTGCTTCCCTTGGGAGAGAAATTGTTTCACGCGGCGGATTGGAGCCAAGCAAAAAGATCATGTCGACAGTGCCATGGGATCCCAACTCTAAGCGCTCAAAATGAGGCAGACCAAAACACATCGCAGAATCAAGCATTGCCGATTTTGGTAAACCTGAGCGACCGAGTTCAATTCGGTAATAGGTCTCAATACTCGTCCGTGACAGAGATCATTGCGGAAATGATTGTAGGCGAGCCATTCCAGTTTGCTGACATGTTTGCGCTCCTTCAACATGTTAGTAGCACATTGAGCCCCGACGCAGAAAAGACTGATCCCTTAGCGATTCCAAACGAATCCGAGAGATCCTTTCTTGCTCCACCATTCCTTCCCGAACCCATTCCTCACATATTTGCGGCAGCGCTAGCTTCCTTGTCCCACCCCGAATTTAAAGCCAGGATTCTAAGAGAACAGCGCCTTGACCTCCTTCTTGCCAGCAGCCATTTAAAAGAAGCCATACAGCGGTTTGAAGGGACCACTGAGGAACCCCAATTGCTGGCTGATCAAACATGGCAAAAGGAGGTTCTAGACGTTGCTATACGAGCCTTGAGCGCTTACGTGCTTAAAGCTCAAGATTACGACTCAGATTTTGATAAATTTGGTCAAAAATTAAGGGCAAATGAACCGTTGGCAACAGCCTTTCACCCTGGCTTTGCCGATCGGGAATATGAAGGACTTGAATTATTCTTAGAGTCAGGATGCGCCTACTGCCACGCCGGACCTCATTTTACTCGAGGGCTTCCTTATCATGTTGGACAATCGCCCGAGCGATACTCTGAGTCCTGGGAGCAATACCCCATGGAGCGCTTGATTGCTCTCATGGGATCTGCGACCAATGGCATGAGGCCCTATCTTAGAGAGTATTCTTGCTCCTTTGAGCCCTTCAAAAATCTTTCAAGGGACTTGCATCACTTGGCCTGTGGACCACAAGCCGATGTAGGTTTCATCGACAACGATGAAGCCTCGCAAACCCCACCCCTTGGAGCTTTCGCCACTCCGAGTTTGCGCCTCCTTACCCGAAAGCGAGTGTGCCTTGAAAGCGAGTCATCGAAAGACCTAAAGATGTATTTACAAGTTCATGATCAAAGGAGTGCGCAATCAAAGAAGTCAAAAATCGGAATGGTTTCTGATAAATTGCCCTTTGAGCCTCTTCAAGATGCGCAAATAGAGAAACTCATGATATTTCTGTGTTCCTTGCAAGTTCGTTAATGGAGCTGCGCGTGAAAACGCCCATGTTTTGTAGGGTATTAAGGATTGAGCGTGTTTACAGGGTTGGCTATATGCAAGAGAAGCAGTTGGGTAAGCAGCAGACGGAAGAATGAGCTTCACTAAAGGCGTTTGAATCCGCAGCTCACCGCGTTAAAGCGCACAGCCTAGACAACCGTTCCAGAATCCTTGGCAATACGAACCTTCTTGCCATCCATCGTCTTGTACCCAACTCTCGTCGGCTTGCCAGACTTGGGATCCACTAACATAACATTACTGACGGCAAGGGACATGGACTTATCTACAATTCCACCTTCTGGAGCTTCACGTGTCATATTAGGCTTATAATGCCTCTTTGCCAGATTAAGTCCCGAGACATAGACTCGATCTTTTTTACGATCAAAACTCTCAATTTTCCCGCGATCGCCCCTATTTTTCCCGGCAATAATGACAACCTGATCACCCTTGCGCAACTTACAAGGCTTAACTTTTAAAGTATTTTTCATCGCAGAGACCATGGCCTTCATCCTATATCAACGAATCTATATTGCCCTAAGGACCCATATCATTAAGTCAAAACTAGGCTGGGGTCAAGACCCCTTTCATATCTATGCGCTGCCGGGGAAATCTCGCCGATTATGCCAAATCTAATCCCCTGTATTTGCAAACCTCTAAAACTCTTAATGATTTCTCATTTCATTTTCTCCTTAGTTTGGGCGATGATGTAGGGTGTTCTGTCATAAATCAAAAGCGAGATCTTATGCGACCAAACCAACGCCGCGCCCAAAAAGAATATAACTCACTAACAATATTTATTTATTTAGCATTCTGCATCCTAAGCCCTCAGGTTTCCCTGGGAGAGCCTGGCGCCTTCTCCGCAGCTCCCTCAACCCACCCGGATTTAGATATCAAACCGTCCGATGTCGTTCATTGGTCAAACTCTGGTGCTCGCCACGATCAGAGTTCGGGATCTCTAGAAATCGGTCTGCGACTGCAAACGAGCGGTGATTGGTCTATTTACAAGGAAAACTTAAGCCTCACGCCCCCTCCTGGATTTACCCTGGTCAAGTCAGTTGAACCAAGCCCATCAAAGATCGTTGATCCGATGAGCGGCGAAGAAAAAGACGTCTATACCAATGGTGACTGTGTACTCACCTATCAAGGCCCACCTGGAATTACCTTAGAGAGTTTTCCACTTGCCATCAAATACCTTGGGTGTACCACGCGAATCTGCCTGTTTCCGTATACAGAAACTCTGCAAATACCTGTCTTCGCTGCGGAGCCGACTGCTGTGATTGCCGAACTCGCGCCCGAAAAGGTCCCGGCTTCGGAGCAAATTCATCCAGAGCTGGCCTCCGAGGAAGCCATGAGTCCCTCGGGCATCGAAAGTAAATATGCCAGTGCCTTACTAAAATCGGCGCTTCCTTTCTATTGGATGCTGCTGATTGCCTTTCTCGGGGGTCTCGCCACCAACCTTACGCCCTGCGTGTTACCCATGATTCCCATCACCGTTAGACTTTTAGGGCATC
>JBIKVD010000187.1:0-8403 GCA_044357055.1 Oligoflexales bacterium
ACGGCAGTAACCTCGCGAATAGATCCATGCCCCCAATAATACTGCTTACCCTTCTTAAAAATGATTTCTTCCGTATGAATGGAATACCCACGTCTCGCGCCACCATTGGGCGGATTGTCCCGCCAATAGTCCTCCGCTGATTGCCCTAGTTTCTTTACGGGCGCCGTGCCGTTGTCACGAGAGAAGCTTGCAGCATTATCGCCAAATCTTGTGCCTGTCGTGCCTATCACCGTAACCACTTCGTCCGTGGGGACTTCTACCCAGGCAAATGCCCCGAAGGGCTGTTTATAACGATCGGTGTCCCGCGGCGTCTCCATCGTGCAGCCGGTACTGATAACCTTGCCCCTCTTGTCGACTTCCGTCCCACTTCGCCCATGGATCAGTTGCATATTGTTAAGGCCAATCAGCTCGCCAGAATCCGCAAATTTAGCCCCAGTCCCTTTGAAGATCTTTAGGATGGCCAGCCCGTGATTGCCGACAAAGTAGGCGCCATACCAATGAAACTGCATTTGCTCGAGGTTCCATTTTTTTGGATCACAAGCCATTTCTGGGGGATAGTTGCCATATTCGCAATGCTCTTGGCCAATATGCTGCGTGCCGATAAAGCCAATCTCGTGACTGCCGACATCGCAGTCATCGAGCCTAGACTTAACCTCATCGCAGCTAACGGAGGGGTGCAGTTCCTTCACTTTATTGCACATCCAATGAAAGGATTTCTGCGGACCGCACCAGGAGCGAAAATTATGAAACTTGTTCCAGAGATTGACATGCAGATAAGCTTTGTCCTGATAGGCAGCTGCGGATGAGGAGGTTGCTCCGGGAGCGACTGTTGCTGTAGATCCTCCTGGGGTCGCATTATCGCCTTGAGGCAAATCCATTCCCGGTTGCATGTCCCCAGCCTTCTTTTCGACCCCGGGTTCTCCATCGATTATGATCTTCTTGCCTCCCCCACAGGAGCTCACTAACCCAATCAGCACTATTTTTCTTGCATTGGACCACATGAGAGAACTCCCTATCCATCTCACTTCATAGAGCTTATCGGTTAAAATAGGAATAAGATGAATCTCTGGGAAATAGGCTCACTTCTAAGCTCCTCGACTGGCATTTTCCTCGTTTATTCAGTATCTTGCACAATCAAAAAGGGTGGGGAGCTTTAGGATTCAAGTTTTTTGCCAGGCACTTCTATGGCAACGGATCTTGGGCACAGCGAATCCCCACTTCAAAGGAGGGAAAGCCTCCTTGCCCATCGTGATATCGGGCTGAACAACGAAGAAATACCTCCTCGCTGATCCAGGAACCACCTTTCATCACATGATGTTCGCTGGAGCTTGGTGCAATGGGATCAGAGCAACCCGTTTGGCACCAAGAAAAATTAGGGGTCCAACTGTCTTGAACCCATTCCCAGACATTGCCGCTCATGTTCACAGCACCAAAGGGTGAAACATTCCCGGTCGATTCAAATTGATTCACATCTCTAGGTTTGTCGTAGCATGGACCGCCCGAGCATCCACTTTGCAAACAGTGGGCCGCCCTTTCACAGGTTGGTTTCTCAGAACAATCTGAACCCCCATCCTTAAGCCCGCCCCACGGATAGCACTGGATTCCATCCTTGCACGCAGCTCGCTCCCATTCCGCTTCCGTGGGTAGCCGCTTTCCCGCCCATTGGCAGTATTTCGTCGCGGTTTGCCAGGAAACCCCATATACGGCCCTCATGGAATTCTCAGCGAAACTGCCCTCAGGTTTTGGGCACACCTTTGCACTCACGCATTTTGCATAGGCTTGCTGGGAAACCTCGTACTTATCTAACCAAAAACCCCTGGTGAGCGTCACCGTGTGACGAGGTATTGATTCTCCCGGAACGGTGTCTGCCCCCATGCTAAAGGTTCCTGCACTCACATAGACCCTGGCGACACAATCTTGAGTACATGGAGGTGGCTGGTTAGGGGTGTTGGGACTTGTTACAACACCATCGCTGTCAGCTGGCAGTTGCTGCTGCGTCGCTGGGGTCCCCTTTGGCTGGCGATCATCACGAATGGCTTTCTTATCAGAACAGCTTGCAATCGGGAAGACGCCCACGAGCAAGGCACTGGCACCTATCCAAGCCGCAAAGATCCATCGCATATGCCAACTCCCTCCCTTTCATGAATAGCATCGGACGCTTTTCCTGGGAGTAAAGTGGACCTCCAGGCAATCCGCGCAGATTGAAAGGCTCACCACGAGGGCCTCTCCTTTCAGAAAAGAAAAAGTGCCTTGGGGCTCGGGCAATGAATCTCAATCAGCTATGCAGAAACCGGGTGTTGTAAGATAGACAAATAGCAATGCAACGCGACCCGACGTAGAGGATCCGTCTTGGCTCCGTATTTGGCATCATGAAGTTCTCGTCCTCAGAAAGCCAGCTTTCAACCGTACCGCTATCTTCCGGCGGAGCTCCTTTTCACTCGCTTCAGGTCTCGTCATCTATAGCCAGGTATTGCTGAGTGCAAAAAGAGGGGCGTAGTGCAAAGCCAAAAGCCCTTGTCTTTCAGCGTGTACCTCACGGCACCAGGCGCGTGAGCGGGGGAGCGATAGACTTAGATGCAAGGGATTATGGACCTTTCCCAAGCTTATCTATTGGACCTATCGCTAGGCGACCCGGCTCAACGTGCGGCTTTTATCTGACTAAGGTTTGCTGGCGGCAACTTCAATTTTCGCGTCATCGGCGCGATAGATCTTCATGAAGTGGCACGAACGCTTGTGATCTGGATCCTTCGAATCGTAATAGATAGCTTGGTCTGAACCCTTGCTGCCAAAACCGCGGAATATGGTGGCAAAGCCCTGTTGTGAAACATCCGCCGAATAGAGCTTCTCAAAAGTATTTGCTTGGGCGACTCCTACACGTTCAAAGCAAAAGTTGCTGGTGCTGCGAGTGCCGTCCGAGATATTTGAGAGGAATGACGACAAGATAAGATTGCCACCTTCATCCTGCAGCCGCGTTCCTGATCGATAGTTGGAACCTCTAGCGCTGTATTCTAATGGGTATCCCAGTGCAGATACTTTTGTGCCAGTAGCGATACTCACATCGCTTGATTCAGTGCCGTCAGAAATGCCTTTGGCGCACTCGAAATTAGTTGTCTGATAGAAATCATAGGCGCCGGTCATATCCGATTGCCAAAAAAATCTACTGTCTATGGTGCCGGCATTTGCATTCAAGATATCATCGGCGGGGATTTCCCACTTTAGCTCACAACCATTGTTAAGCGCTAAGCAGAGGTCGTTAGAATTGCATAACAAGTAGCCTTTGCCAGAGCTCTTCTCTTCAATTCCTCGCACTGCAGAACTGCTGCCGGGACTACGGTCGCCCCTTGTTTTGCAAGCAAGGTTTGATAAGGCCAATGTTCCGGCAAGGACAAGAAGTCGGCATGCCAAATCTGTTTTTCTCATTGTAGGTACTCCTCACGCGATGTCTCATTTTTTATGACTGAGACTATTTCACCACCTTTGCGCCTTAGTGTAAATGGGCAGAAAAATGGAAAGCCCATTCTCATCGATCTCGTTAGCAGCTCATTGGTACCCATTGTGGGAGGCCCCGGTGATGGGCTTTTGGACATTTTCAACGCTCAGCATGGCTAGTCTTAAGCCGGTAGGGCTCCGCTCTTGGAAATTCCACAAAATGAGCGAAAAAGGCTTGCGAAATTTGTCTGTCCCATTGTTCAGAATGCTTTTAGGCAAGGAAATGAATTGAATCTGTGAGTAATCCTTGCTGCTCAAAGGTGATCGATCAATCAGCAAATACAAACTGGCCTATTGACAACTGGTAGCTAGCTCCAGGTCGCGGCACTCTTGCCCTATCCACTTTGAAAATCTTTTGGCTAGTCAGCGCATCTTCGCGACTTCCCCTGAGTTTTTGTTGATCTTGTCCTGATAGCGATTGTTTATTTCAAAGGGATCTGCCAATAAATCGAAGTATTGACCATATTGGACTTTAGGAGAGGCGCTCTCGACATCGTCAAAATATTCGACAGGATAACTGAGTCTCACAGCGCTCGATTCGGTGAAGGATGCGGGTTGATGGATTTGATTCCACGGCATGGTAGACGGAGATTCTAGATCCGCTTGCTCGCAAAATTCGCTGTTGAACTACGTCTAACCTAGTTACCACACCCATAGATCTTTCTGTCGAGTTTGCCAATGACATCACCCTGGCACAAGCATCCGCACGGCGCATTGTCACCAGTGCCCGGACAATGATTATGCTCTTTCATGTTGCGCACAATGCAAGCCTTTGTGCTCTCCAAAGAAAGATTAAGCTCGGTGGCACTTGAAAGGTAAGCGATAGCAGCTTCATGACCGCAATCAGAAACTTGCGTACAGGTGGATGCTGGTTGGTTCGCTGTTAGTGGATTCTGCGTTTGTCCCGTTCCTCCCGTCTCAACATTAGTTCCATTCTGTGTTAGATCTGGGGTCGTTGCCGTAACTGTGGTCTCGCTATTTGCTCCTGGTTTACCAGAGTTAGCATCAATGACAGTAGCAATAATAATATTTTCTGATTGTTCTGGATTCTGCCGCAGAGCTTCAACCTGCCTAGGATCATCCAAGCAGATGTCCGGGGTTCCCAATGGGCAGCGAAAGCAGGCTGCTGCGCACTTCAAATAGCCTGTTGCTTGTGTCCAGCCAGAGCCCTGACAAGCAAAAAGGTGCCCCGCATTCATCCTGTCACAGGTAGATATTCCATCGATCCTGTTGGCACACACTACTGCTGCTGAGGGGGTCGGCTCCAGGGTATTCGTCCCACCACGCTCTAGTTTGCCATTGCAAAGTAGTTCTGGATCGATCAGAGCTTCTGAAATCGGAGCCTTCACAGTTCCGCTCCCGTCTGAAACCTCTTGCTTTGTCTCGGCCAAGTCGCCAATGCGTATCCCAAATTCGGCACTGAAGAGTGTGTTTCCTGCACCAGACGCATCAGTAAATCCAACAGTGGCAACATAGTCACCATTTGGGGTTGCGGTTGATAGCTGAAAATCAGAGTAAGCACAGCCAGGACTATTACGATCAAAGGGTAGTTGATTCTTGATGGCGCGGACATTCTTGCCGTTCTCGCCTATGGGAACATTCGTGGCAATAAAGCAACTGGCGATATCTTCAAGCGGAGATTTGCCATCAGGCCCAGGTTTCACCTGACTTAAATCCAATCCCAACTTCAACATCATTTTGCTTCCTTTGGTAAAATTGCAGGCGGAAGGGTCGCTCGCCACTGCAAACTTGACACCTTCGTAGCGATGGTCTGCGAATTTGACTTTACCCGGATTTACCTGGCAGCCTAAGGGTGCGATCTGTCCCGCAGTGGCATTCCTTTGCTCGCCGCCTTCCGTTGCTAGCTTGCTTCCGTCTTTCAGTGGTGCACATCGGGTGCTCAGCATCAGTGCCAGCGTGGTCAATAGCAGCAAACCATTTGCTGGTAGCCTCATGTCCGTAATCCTCGCTTGGTAAAAAGTTATACTTATTCTTTTTGAGCGAATCTGGTTGCTTTAAAGATCGGCGGAAAATCGCCAAAAGTGAATTTCGCAGGGAAGCAACGAGTATATTCGAGTTTATAACCTATTTCGAGCATTGGCTTTTTAATGAATTTAATGTTTCATTCCATTTTAGGAAGCCTCTCTCAATGGTCTTTGGCAAAATCAGATTAGACAAGAAGCAGTAAGTTTATCCTGGAATTGGATCTAAAATGCTGGCCAACTCATAGTCGTCAATATTCTTCACTCTACTGGTCGTCGCAAATTTCAATGTTATTGGCTAAGTTGGTATCTTATCTTAAGAGAGATATTGTGCGTAATTTGCTAGTCGCTAAGACCTACCATCGGGAATCCATTCACAAATACAAGTTATTGGCGTTTAATGCCAGTATTGCATCCGTAGATCGCGATGCAGGCGACGTCTTGTTCTGCCAATGCTTCGCTATTAGAATACTTCACTTGAAATCGAAACTTTTGGGAGTCCCCGGATTTTGGTTCTAAGGCGTAGGTCGCATGACTGGTGCGAACGATGAAACTATCAAGAAGATGATGGTGACTCGTGACAATAGTTAGATGCTTGTCCAAATCTTCGCCTTTGAATACCAGATTCCTGGAATTTTCTGGGATGGCCGAATTTGAGTCTGCTATGATCACTCGATGAAATTCATAACCAGGTCCGCCATGGCTATGGATTGCCGTACTGAAACAATATTCGAAAGTGACTTTTGCCGTACCAGCTTCTAGTATCTGAATAGCCTCGATCTCGCATTCAGCCGGCGGAGTTACGGAAGCAACCATGTTGAGTTTTCCTGCACTAACTTTCCCACCCGTAAGCGCATTGGGATTTGTCGCGCCGGGGTCGGTCCGAGATAATGTCACAAAGGATTTTCCCTGACTTTCCCAGCCTCTCACCAGAAATTCGGCGCCAGGTTCAAAGGGGTCCTTGAGCACAAAATTAATGTCTGTGTATTGATCTGCGAAAAGCGCCTTCATCATTCCAGGATTGGCCGATCCGTCCACGGGCGGTTCCAGGCCGTTTGCCCAGAATTGATCGTTGATTTGAACCACTTTCTTTAAGGACAGTTCGCTATCCGTCGTCATGCAAAACAAGAACAAAGTATTGAGCTTTTCTTTTGGAGTATTGACCAAGGTCAGGCCAGTAGCGTGTGGCAGATTAAGTTGCCCAACATCAATCGTAGCATCTGTGACTATCTCAAAGTGGACAGCAGTCTCACCCGCCTGCCAATGACAGAATATTTCATCAATTGCTGTGTCACCAGACGATTGATGGGACTTGATGTCACTGGGAGGGCGCGACGCGACACAACTGAAAATAGTTAGCAGAAGGATTATTAGACGCATCGTAAGTCCTAGAAATAGGTTTTTTTGGAAGGTTTGTCTCATGTTATTGTAACAAAATAGCACAGTAAAAACGAATGCATTTCTGAAACTGCTAAAAATAGCGGCAAGTTAGTTTGGGCTATCTTAACCAAGGCCAAAAGAGGCCCCCATATAAGGCATTGGATTTGGGGTTACGGGGGCCTAACCGATAGCCTTAGCGATGCTGAGCCGCGCTTGTGCTCAGCATTAAAGCCATAGGATCGAGATGGCGTTTAAGCTGTTTATATTTATACAAGCAGATGGTTTCAAGGTGGTCCTAAATTTCCAGATTGACGGTAGGACAATCAAAGATTGCTTTGAATTTATATAAAGAATGTTTTAGGCAGGGAATGGTCCCGGAATGCATGAAAATCGGTGAGTTTGGTTGTGATTTGCAATTTTCACAGCAAATTTGACCTGCTCCCTCTTTAGACAATAGGATACCAGTACCCCAGCGCTGGGTGCTGGGGTAGCGGGTCTAATGGTTAAATAGTTATTCTAGGTAACCAGCAGACTCTTAGTCCTCAGTATGCCGGTAGTCCATGGTAACAGTCATGTCGAGTTCAGGCTGACGGAGTGATCTTGGTAGGCCCCGCACCGGAAGTCTGTGGTCTATGCCGACATGCCTAAAATATTCTTCTATTTGTTCAGGATCGTTAAGCGCACCCTTTGCAGTAAAATCGCCGCCGCATTTTTCACAACGGAGAACATATATGGCTGGAAGATTTGTAAGCGCACCATGATCTCATTCTTTTACCCAAATTTTCATTGGCTCGCATTTGTCCCTCTTCCCTCTTATCATGTCAGCCACTTGGAGTAGACAGCGTTGGACCTTCGTTGAAGGCGATTGACCTAGACGATCAAGCCGTGTCCGAATGCCTTGGGGCTCGGGCAATGAATCTCAATCAGCTTTGCAGAAACCGGGTGTTGTAAGATAAACAAATAGCAATGCAACGCGACCCGTCGTAGATGATCCGTCTTGGCTCCGTATTTGGCGTCACCGACTATCGGGCAACCAATCTGTGCCATCTGCACACGAATTTGATGCTTTCGACCCGTCTCCAGACGAATACGTAACAGAGTTTGATTCCGGAATTTCTTCTCCACCTCATAGTGAGTCACGGCCCACTTGCTGCGCTCTGACTTGGGCCCAGCCGTAACCTTGTAGTTCTCGTCCTCAGAAAGCCAGCTTTCAACCGTACCGCTATCTTCCGGCGGAGTTCCTTCCACCAGGGCATGATAGTATTTTTTGTGGCATTGCCACTGGTCTTGCAAGGTCGTTAAAATCTCCTCCGTCTTAGCAAAAAGCAGAACGCCAGAGACCTTTTGATCCAGTCTATGAACTACATGGAAGGGACGACCATGGTTTTTCCCCTGCTTAACAGCGTTTAAAAGCGCATGCATGCTGTCTTTTTCATTTTGACTATGACCTGAAGAAAGCATTCCCGTTGGTTTCTCGACTGCAATCACGTAGGGGTCTTCAAACAGCACTGTCAGATGTTGATGCTTGACGAGTAGTTTCTTCCGCACTTCA
>JBIKVD010000189.1:0-8284 GCA_044357055.1 Oligoflexales bacterium
TCCCCAATTCAGTTTATAAAGGTGCCTGGTAATGTTGCGGTGCTAGAAATGGAAGGACAAATGAAAAGAGAAGGATTTTTCGTCAAGGCGATCCGAAGCCCCACAGTGCCGCGGGGGTCAGAGCGAATCCGCATCAGCTTGCATACGGATCAAAAGACGCAGAGCATCTCTGATTTGCTAAATCTTTGTGAAGAGGCTTTGGGGTAATGGCCAAGCATCTCTTCATAACGGGCATTGGCACGGACGTGGGCAAAACAGTCGTTTCAGGAGCTCTTTGCGCCCAACTTAACTTGCCTTACTGGAAACCTGTGCAAACCGGTGCCGATGATGCCAGCGATAGCGATTGGATACGTCGGTCTCAGGCAGCGACAAGAATCTATCCCTCCATCTATTCCTTTTCTCCTCCCGTCTCCCCACACCTGGCGGCGAAACTCGCTCAGCAGACCATTGAACTTGAGACTTTATTAAAGAACGCTCCAAAAGAGAGAACCGTAATAGAGGGAGCCGGTGGTTTAATGGTTCCTTTGAACGAAAAATCGACCATGGTAAATCTCATGCTTGGACTGGATTGCGAAGCCATCGTCGTATCTCGTCACTATCTTGGTTCGCTCAACCACACCCTGATGACATTACGCTTGCTGCAACTAAGCGGCGTCCAGCTAAAGGGTCTCATTTTCTCAGGTCAAAATGACGAGGAGTCGGAATCCATCATCATAAAACATTCAGGGGTACCCGTTTTAGGACGCGTGGGTCCCCTTGTGAGATTTGATCGTGATACCTTAGCGTCATGTCGATTGGAGCTCACGTGAAAGACATGCCCAAAGATTTTCCTATTGAGGAAAAGTCTTTACAGGAGCGAGATCAAAGTTGCCTTTGGCATCCCTTTACTCCCTTAAGCAAGTCGACGGGAAACCCTGCCATAGTGAAAGGACAGGGCCAGTGGCTGTATGACACGCAGGGCAAAATCTATTTGGATGCGATCTCTTCTTGGTGGGTAAACATTCATGGCCACTGTCATCCCTACATTGTAGGCGCGTTACAAAAGTCTTTGCCGCAATTGGACCAAACCATCTTTGCTGACTTTACCCACGAACCTGCGATTACGATGGCCGAAAGGTTGTTGGCACTTTGGCCTTTTCGGAATCTAGGCAAAGTTTTTCTATCAGATAATGGTTCTACTTCCGTGGAAGTAGCCCTAAAAATGGCAATGCAACGGCACCATTTACGTCATCGCGAAAAGCCGACGAAGAGGAAATCTTGGGTTCTAGCTTTAGATCAAGCGTACCATGGTGATACTTTTGGCGCTATGGCTTTAGGGTCCCGCGGCCTATTCTCAGCGCCCTTTTCGGACTATCTCTTCGAGGTCGTGCACTTGCCCATTCACCACTCCGGCGTCGACCAGCTGTTAGGGATGATTGCCGAATTGCAGGCCAAGGGCGACATCATTGCTTTGATCTATGAACCACTTGTGCAAGGTTCGGCTGGTATGTTGATGCCAGATTTGGATTGTCTCAATGCCTTACTGCGAAGCGTGCAGCAAGCAGGGGGCTTATTGATTGCTGACGAGGTTATGACTGGATTTGGTCGAACGGGTACCATGTTTGCATCGCAGCAGCTTGAGGTAGCGCCTGACTTAGTGTGCCTTTCGAAAGGCATCACCGGTGGGGTCTTGCCCCTTGGTGCGACCCTGGTCTCCGCGGAAATCGTTGCCGAATTTGCTCTCTGTTCGTTTCGCGATAGTTTCTTTCATGGGCATTCCTACACCGGAAACCCCTGGGCTTGCGTGGCAGCAAACGCTAGCCTGGACCTTTTTTCCCAAGCCGAAACTTGGGAGGGAATCCATCAAATGAATCAGGGTTTAGCAGACATTGCGGGTTCACTCAATGGTCATCATCTCGTGAGCAATGTGCGGCATCGAGGAGGTATTTTGGCCTTCGATTTACAAACCCCGGGCCCGAAGGGCTATGAAAATTCTGTGCGCGACCAGGTTCGTCGCTTTTTTATGGACCAAGGTGTTTTTGTGCGCCCGCTAGGACAGACGGTCTATTTTATGCCACCTTATTGCCTAGATGCCACAGGATTGCGGTTGCTGGAAAGGGTGACCCATGAATTCTTGAACCAGTATGAGAAAGAGGCCTGAGATGGAAACTGCCTTAGAAAATATAGTCCAAGATCAGGTGATGCATGGTCGATGGCTCAATACACTTTCCTATATGGAAAATTGCGGGGCGCGGTTGATTGCCAATTACGAAGATACCAAAGGTGTCACTCTCGACATCCTAGAGCACGCTTGGGAAGAAAAGCGTCATGCGTATTTGCTAAAATCTCAATTGCGAAAGATCCCAGGCGGCGAGCATCTGGTGGATTATCGCCGTAATTTTTTGCTGGGAGATAGCTATAGTAAACACTATCTACAGCGGCTAAATATTCGAGTCTCTCGCTACCTTAAAAATGATTTTTCCTTATTGGGTCGGCCGCTTCGTGATGCGGCTTACCTCCTCGTGACCTATGCGATAGAGGTAAGAGCCTTGCTGCTCTATTCCTACTATCAAGATGTCCTGCGCAACCAAAAATCGGCTGTGAGCGTGGCTCTGATCCTAAGGGAAGAGAAAGGCCATTTGCAAGACATGGAAGCAAAGATCGCCAGGGTTTTCGGCGGGTCAAGCCAGCAGGTGAAAATCCAAGTTGTGGCGATGGAGCAGAGTCTCTATCTGGCTTGGTGCGAAAGCGTCGTCAAGCAAGTTGGTGTCGAGGGCCGAAAATCGCTGACGTGAACAAAAGCTGGACGAGAGAACACACATTAAAAATTGTCGATCTGGAAATAGCCGAGGTAAAAGCCATTCCATTCCCCGACCTGAATGAGAGCTGGAAGGCAATCATCCCAGATTGGGCGGCAAGTTTGTACGTACACGGATACGAATGGGTTGGTGCTAAAGAAATCATTATCACCAGAATAATCACTGAGTGCTGCATAGGCTACATAGGCTTTTGATACTTCGCCAAAGCCTGGCACGTTTCCACTCAAACTGAAATCCACGGCAACTTCTGGCTTTGCATGGGTCCCTTGAATGGTCATTTCCGAAATACTCAAAATGGCACCGTTGTCAAATTCGACCTTGTTGTTAGGAAGATCGACAAGATAGCGGCACTCGGAATGATAGGTTGATGTCAACACCATGGGAAGAATGTAGCCTTCGGCGGAAATCTGACTCAACAGATAGGAATCCTGCTGATCGAATACACTGGTAATCGGTCGCGTATAGGTGACAGCGCCCAACTGCAAATGAATTTCCTCAGGGCATAGGCTGGTCTGGACGGCAAATGCCGAGCTTGATTGAAACATAAGAGCAATAGTGCTGACACCGATCAAAGCTGCATGTACGAGTTTCATACTTGGTTTCCTTTCGATATTCTCAGCTGGGCCCCCCCCGAAGCTGATACTAAGTTCCATTCTCGATCACAGAAAGTCGTCTATCACGTTCTTACAGTCCAGGCCATGCGGCAGTGAATCACGTATTTAGCGCGCTGATTTCATTGTATAATTCCAACTTTCGGTTTATGTATGGCAATAAGGCCTGGCCCATGGGGATTTCTACAGTCATACGCGTTAATAAGGGGGAGAAAATGCTGTGGTCCCATGCTAAAATCGCCTTTATCTCTGAACAAATCCTGAAGACCAAGGCCTAGGCTTATGAGTGTATTTGAACGTATTTTGGCGGGAGAAATCCCCTGTAAAAAAGTCTACGAAGATGCATGCGTCCTAGCATTCCACGATCTCCACCCTCAAGCACCGGTCCATGTGCTGGTGATACCGAAACGAAAACTGCTAAATACCGAGGAACTGTTTCAACAGAGTCCCGATTATATCGGTCAATTTTTTTTGGGGATTCATCGAGTTTTGCTGCACCTGGGTTTACCTGCGAATGGTTACAGGCTGGTATTTAATTGCGGGGAAGAAGGCGGGCAGACGGTTCCTTATCTCCATGCTCACCTGTTGGGTGGCAAGCAGCTGATCGGATTTGCCTAATGAAGTTCTTATCAGAACAAGCTCTTACACGACCCTTACGGATGCAAGTTGATCTATTTACCAGTCAGTCGCAAACCCCATGGGCTGGTAGGGGCATGGCCCATTGGAAACGTCATTTGCGCCAGGACTTGCCAACGGGAGCGACACTTGAGCCAGTTGGTGAGAGTTGGGAATTTAGCTCCGATCCTCGGATGCCGTCTGGTTTTAGGGACTATGCCGGAACCTTAGTCGAAGCACTGGAACGATGGCCACGGGAAATTTTAGGGCTCAGTCATTATGCCGAGGGGTGTCGACTGCTGGTGAAATTAATTTCAGCGGGAATGCCTTTGTCTTTTCAATTGCATCCTAAGGATAGTGATCCCGCCTTAAAAACGGGAGAGTGCGGCAAACCAGAATCCTGGTTCATTTTACATTCAGAACCTGGGGCGGGCATCTATCTAGGATTTAAAGCAGGTACGAGCCTTGAGCAGATCACCCGACTGTTGAACGAGGGTGCTGAGCTACTAGAGGTCATGCAATTTGTTCCGGTTAAGCCGGGTGATTTTTATGACATTCCTCCCCACGTTCCTCATGCCATTGGAAGCGGTGTCACTCTTTTGGAGCCACAGAGGATTATGCCGGGCCTTTCCGGCAAAACCTTTCGCATGTGGGATTGGGGGCGACGTTATGACAAATCGGGCCATTTATCGCCCATAAGTGGGCAAGGGCGGGAACTGCATGTTGATGCTTGCCTTCGGCTGATAGACCCCTCAAGCCAGAGCGGCCAGGGCTTTGTAAATTCTCTTTTTCAGCAGCCAAAATCTCTTCTGACCCTCGACGAACTTAGCGTTTTCACGGTTGGCGCGAATCACTTCTATCGGCTGTTAAAAGTTGTCAAGGGTGTGGGCAAGTCCTCCCTCGTCGAGATTTCGGTTCCGGAAGGGTATGCCGTCATCTTTCTCAGTCAAGGCAGTATCAGCTGGTCAGAATCTCCCGAAGAATCTTGCCGCGCGGGAGAAACACTGTTATTGCCAAACGCCGCAAGTCAGATAAAATTTTCTGGTTTCCGATTAAGTCCTGATTTTTGTGAAATGATAGTCATGCTGCAAGGTACCGATCAGCTGCGGATTCAGGGACACCTAGTGTAGGCCGAGGGAATGGTTCCTTCGGCCTGCCGGGGCATTTCACTTTTGTTATTGAGGTTGAGTATGGGTTTGGTGCCATTTCGAGTCTTTGATCGCGATAAAAAGGAACTGTGGGTGGTACTCAATTTCGAGGCCAGCAGTGGCAAGCAAGAGGGCCGCTATCTCGTGGCAAAAGAAGACGATAGTAATGACCAAGATGGCACTCTTGGCTATATTGGTACCTCGGAACTTGCCAAATTTAAGTTTGTAGAATTCCTAACGGATGATGCTTAGAGCTATTTTTCCCTCATGAGTGAGGGATGCGGAAACTTCGTCTGGAGAGCTTAATACGATCATTTGAAAGATTCGGCAAACCTTAGCTTGCCATTTCTTTTAGATCCTATGGAAGGTTCTGATTAAGTCAGCATCTCTTTGAGTTCCTTGCCAGCTTTGAATACAGGAACCCTGCGAGCTGGAATCTTGATTTGCTCACCCGTTTGAGGATTGTGGCCCATCCGAGCTTTACGGCTAGAAACACCGAAGGTTCCGAAACCAATTAACTTGACTTCATTTCCTTTGGAAAGGTTGGTCGACACAGTTTCAATGAAAGCATCAAGGTAACGTTCCGCTTCCACTTTTTTAGAATCCATTTGATTAGCAAGAGCCTCGATCAATTCGGCTTTGTTCATAGCGACCTCCAGCGAATGCATATTAGTGAGTTGGTACCAAAAAGGTTTACAGGGAAGCTAGTTATTGTCAAGATAAAGTACTTAAGCATAGGGAAATTTAAATTTTCTACTGTTAAATCATACTTGCAAAAAAATTATTCGCATTGGTCAGAGCTTTTTAATTGACAAGAAATGGTGGTTTGCTCCAGTGACTCAATTCATCCTACTCTTTCATGCAGCGGTATTCGTCTTGGGACTCTTTTGCTCTTTCGCCCAGGGGCAGGAATCAACGCCACTGGACAGAGCTGTTCTGCAAATAGACAGAAAAGTTTACTCACAGCAATTCATCGAGTGGTATTTTCTTTGCCGCCATGCTTTGAATCCAGAGCCACCGAAGTTCGCGGATTATATGCAAGAGCTACAGGCAAAGTGGCAGGATTATTTAGCCCTGGCGGAAGAGGAAATGGTCATTCTCGAAGAGGCTAAAAGACTCAATAGCTTCGCACCGACCCCAGAGAAAATACAGGCTGCCAAGGAGCTCATCTATGAGAGAATTAATAGCAGTGCGGCCTTTGCAACCTGGGCGAAAACCACCAGCCTGAATGAATCCGCAATTGTTCGCAGCGCAGATTTTATTCTGCAGCTTGAGGCCTTTAAGCAAAATAAATTGCTTACCGCGAATCCTGCCGCGAAGGTGAGGATTAAAGAACAGAATTGGTTTAAAGAGGCGCGCGATAAAATGACAGTGCGATATTTTGAAAATGCAAATCAATATATTCCCTTGCTTCGACTTCCATAGTGCATCTATTTTTGGGGACAGCTGCTGAATGGAAGGCCCTTGAGGAACTGGCGAGGACCTGGGATTTTTGGTCCTTGGCCGAAATCCAAAAGACCCTTCAGAGTCGACGTTGTCTCGTAAGTTATTTGGAGTCAGAAGAGGAAAGGCAGGGGCGCATGGCCGCTTTTGCGTTTTGCTTGGCCGAGGCCGAAGCGGAACTCCTATATCTATTCGTCGACGAATCCTTTCGAGGGAGAGGTTTCGCAAGGTCGTTGCTGTTAGAGACCATGGGTGAGCTTAAAGACAGATTTTCCGCACGTGCGATTCATTTGGAAGTTCGAGCCAGCAATCAGGCAGCCTTGGCCGTCTATAATTCCTGCGGGTTTTCTCTTATAGGACGTAGAAGAAGATACTATCAAGATGGAGAGGATGCTTTATTGATGCGATGTCTCTTTTTAGCTGAAAGCCCTACTGAGCCCTCCACCGGGGTGGATTTTAGCTCATGATAACAGCCTTTGATTTTGTTGTTTGGATACAGACTAGCTTTCTCGGGGATATCATTCTGAGCACGGGGGCTTTTCGTGCCTTTCGCAGTCGCTTTCCGGAGAAAAAACAAATCTTAATAACGACACAGATTGGCTCACGTGCTCTGGCGGGGCACTCGGATCTGGATAAGATTGTCCCCTTCGAAAAATCCGGATTAAGTCTGCGTGCCTTCCTCAATTTGCAAGCTCAAGCGAGAAGTTGGCGGCGTGAATTGGGGCGAGGCCTTATTTTGCAGGTTCACAAAAGTCCACGCTCGACTTTGCTCTCCCATTTTTTAGGAATGCCGATGATCACCTATCATCAAACACCGGCTTCCTGGTCTTCTCTCGCAAGGGTAGAGCGTGTTGCGATGCTACATGAAGCTGCTCGTGTGGCGTTGCTCCTTGAGCCCTTAGGTTTGCCGAGACAAAGCGCCTCTGAACTTAGGCCGACCTTGAGTGTGTATTCGGGTGAGTTACCTCTCCCATTACTTCGCTTTTTTCACGATAAGACCAGCACCGCTGGTGACGAGCCCGTCGTTGGTATCGTCCCGGGCAGTGTTTGGGCAACAAAGAAATGGCCTGCTAGCTATTACGGCCAAGTGGTTGCCAAATTGTTGCGACTAGGTGTGCGTGTCCTATTATTGGGCGCGAAATCCGAGCAGCAGGATGGTGAAATCATTGTCGCAACGGAGGGAGTTGGATCTCATCCTAAACTCCTAAATGCCATAGGCCAGACTTCGTTGGACGAACTGCGAGCCATCTATCCACGCTTAAATTTGGTGATTAGTAATGATAGCTCTAGTTTGCATTATGCCAGTGCCTTTAATATCCCGACGATCGCGATCTTCGGTGCCACTGTGCCTGGACTAGGATTTGGTCCACTCTCTGATTGGCATCGAATCAGTGAACACAATGATCTTCCCTGTCGCCCGTGCAGCGACCATGGACCTCAGCGTTGTCCTCTCGGTCATTTCCGCTGCATGAGAGATTTACACATCGATCAGGTCTGGCAACATGTCGAGGAACTTCGCCAAAGCTGGCAATCACCTTGACAGGGCAAAAAATGCAAAAGAATGCAATGGACCGCGCAGAGCGGATTATCGAGGATTGACATGAAGAAACGACTTTGTATCTTGATTACCGGAGCTTCCGCGGGGATTGGGAGAGAATTGGCTTTTCTA
>JBIKVD010000190.1:0-8278 GCA_044357055.1 Oligoflexales bacterium
TGGTGCAAAACCCAGAGGCTGACCCTTTATTCGAAAATCAAAGCAGCTTAGCACTAGCGACACAAAACTCTATAGTAGGCCGCATTGCTTTCGGTCCGAATGCAGGGAATCGAGTGACCAAGATTGGTTCCGGCTTTGGGTATATGGAGGAAATTCCCCTTGCCAAGGGCAAACGTTGTTATAGCGTCAACGGCTTTTCGCTACACACAAATACCTCCATCAATACGCTGCAGCGAGAAAAGCTTAGTGGGTTGATTGAGTATATAGCAAGAGGCCCGCTTGCCAACGCTCGTCTGGAAATCTTAGCGGATAAGAAAGTCAAACTTCGCCTGAAGACTCCATATACGAATGGTACGACACATATTATATTAAGCTTCTCGGAATTCATCGAAAAATTAGTCGCACTAATTCCGCCCCCGAAAGCTCATTTAGTGCGTTGGGTTGGGGTTCTAGCTCCGAATTCGCCCCTAAGAAAACAGATCACGCTTAGACCCACCAAAAAAAAGGGATTTCATTTTTATGAGGGGGGAGCCGGTGCCGAAGCCCGCAAAAAGCAGGCCTATAAAAATCATACATGGGCAAAGATGTTGGCTCGGGTATTTAAGATTGATGTGACGAATTGTGAGCATTGTGGTGGAAAGATGCAAAAAGTCTGCGCTGTTATCGATGGTGATAGCATTCGTCGTTACCTGAAGCATCTTGCTCTTGATCCCTGCCCACCGAGTCAAACAGCTGCAAGAATATTGCAACCAGAACTCAGCTTCGATCAAGATTACCAAGGTGCCTAATCATAGCATGCGGCTTTGGGGCGGGAGCTTTTGTCAAAATCTAAAGGTATGAAGCATAATCTGGGTCCATCGATCAAAAGCTCACCCTTCAACATAAAAATTGGTGGTTATCTTGGTCGTTCAGGCATTATGAGATACCGGAAATATATTGGAAATGCCGCTTGAATTACTTACCGTCTCGCGGCTCAATTCAATTTCTAATGTGGTGGATCATTAAGGGTTAGTCTTACCGTGCTCGCATAGGCAGAGAGGTGATGTACCGGAGGACTTCTCTAGTCCCCCGGGCCTAAGCACTCAATCTAAGCAGACACCTTTTTCTGGCTTACCGATCGTTCGGATAATCTTGCCGGCTTCTGGTTCAAGGCGTTCGCCACTGAGTTCAGAATTAATAAGACGGACCATCAGATCGTTCAATTTTTCCACGTGAAAGCAAGGAAAATGCGGCTCTGCATGGGGGTTCCCAACGCCGGAGTCATCTGTCAAAAAGGAATACTGACCACCTGTTAGCACAGCTGCGGTTCTCATCATCACTTCCGCTTCGTCTGCGACTCCGCTTGCAGCGATAGGATAAACGAGAACATTTTCCTTGCGCAACTCAGCGACAGCGTCTAGCACGGCCTGCTCGTCGTTTTTATGGGTGGGCGCATCTGCAACCAAGAACACCAATTTTGCTGTGGTCGCTGCAGAATCCCATTGCAATGCAGCTGCAGACTCGATCAAGGCCACATGCATCGATTCGGGGTAGTCACCACCTCCGCCAGCAAATTGTTGCGACAAGAATTGATGAAATTTGTTGATGTCGCCGGTAAATTGCATGCCCTTGGTTAAATAGTCGTCTCCCGTATCGCGATAGACCACCAGTGAATATCTCTGCGCCACCTGAGGAAAACGCTGCTTCACTTGCGCGACGATGTCTTTGATCTCTTCCTTCAAGTATTCCATTTCATCAGACATGCTGCCTGTCGCATCGACGATAATGGTGAGATCTAGGCGATCAACGCCGTTGCGATCGGCGCTTAGCGGCAATAATTGCTGCCAATCATTCAGGTCAAGATCTGCATGCAAGCTGGTCCCATCAAAGGAATAGCCGTCCTGCCCAAATCCGAATTTCTGCCAAAAGTTCGTGAAAATCTTGAGGTTCAAGCCGTCGGCAAAATTACCCGCAGTCAGGACTCCGGGAGCGATGGCGATAGGAGGGTTGGGTGGAAAGCCGGGATCAATCGGCAAGCCTGTCGACGAATCAGGCAGGCCCATACTCACACCGGTATCTCCTCCTGCCGCGCTAAGGGCTATCTCCATATCTTTCGCCGATGAGCCTATTTCTGGGCCGCCGGTTCCGGGGAATGTCCCGTAGTTTATCCCTTGGCCATCCGACGTTTGCCAAATCTGCCCTTCCGTAAGCTTGATCTGGTTAAACCAAGTTGCGCAATCAAGGCTTGTGGTTTGCCCATCGATGGTCACGAGACAAGAATTCTTGACTGGTATCGGATCGATCGGGTCGATAATAGGGAAGCCAGGCACGCCCGCCACCACCGCATTTTTTGCGCCTGCCGCTGGAGCCATGCTGGATACAAGCCATAAAGCCACTACATAATGTCGTTTCATCGTTCACCTCGCTTGAAAATCTTAAGTACCCCGCCATGCTTTAGCACAACAGGTTCCTCCAGACTTCGGAGATCCTGAAGACAAACGAATCCATGGACGCGTCTGCGTCCAGAGAACATAAGATGACGTTTTTAAAGCAGGAATGCGGAGGATATCGCTTAAGCGGATGGGACAGTTAGAAGCTTTTCAAGCGCGTCAAAACGACAATGCCTATTCGGCAGCCTTCAGAGCTTTAAAGGCCTTGGTCAGAGCGGGAACCACTTCGAACAGATCTGCGACGATTCCATAATCGGCGATGCCAAAAATCGGTGCTTCCCGATCTGTGTTAATGGCAACGATGTATTTGGAGGTTCGCATCCCCGCCATGTGTTGGATCGATCCACTCATGCCGCAGGAAATGTAAAGGTTGGGATTCACGGTTTTTCCCGTTTGCCCAACCTGCATATCATGAGAGGCAAAACCAGAATCGACGGCCGCCCTTGAAGCGCCAACACTTGCGCCAATCGAATCCGCACAATCAAAAAGAATCTTGAAATTTTCGGCGCTAGCTAAGGCCCGACCGCCGGAGACAATTAAGGATGCCTCGGTTAAGTCAGCTCGCTCGGATTTGCCTTTGCGAATTTCGATGGTTTGCAAGCGTGGGTCTGAGCTCGCTGCTGGCATCGCCACCACAGCAGCTTTTCCTTGGCCCTTGTGCTTGACCGCAAAAACATTCGGGCGAAGGGTAATGAATACCTTTGCTCCACCATCGATCGTCATGTTGGCCAAGATTTTTCCGGCAAACATGGGCTTCGCGACTTTGAAGCCGCTTCCACTGATTTCAACTTTCGTAACATCACTGGCAATACCGCCATCGAATCTTGCTGCTAATCGCGGAAAAAGATCCTTGCCCATGGGGCTTGCGACACCAAGAATTAAAGCTGGATCAAAACTTCGCACCACCGACTCAACAGCCTTAGCATTGACCAAGCAATTGAAGTTTTTGGTGACCTCGCCCCCGATAACAAAGACTTGGTCGGCTCCATATCCTTCTAGCACTTTGGTATCGATGCCCTCTCCGACAACCACACACGCGATATCGGCAGCAGAACCGTTGCTATTTAATTCGGCCGCGAGGCTCAAAGCCTCTAAAGACGCTTTCTTAATCACTCCGGCTCGCTGATCGATATAGACTAAAATCTTCATGGCTCTCTATCCCTTCCAATCAAATAACTTTTGCTTCTTCTCGCAAGGCTTTCACCACTTTTTGCACCATGGCGTCAACGCTTTCACCTTGGAATATTTTTCCGGGAGGCTTCTCGGCGGGGAACTGAAAATCAACAACTTGCACTCCAGATTTACCCGGCTGAATCCCAAAAGCACTTGGGGGTTTGACGTCGAAGGGCTTCTTCTTTGCCTTCATAATGCCTGGAAGAGAAGCATAACGAGGATTGTTGAGAGCTTTGTCGGCTCCGAAGATCGCCGGCATCTGGACTTTATAAACTTCCACTTGTCCACCTTCGACGCTACGCTCGACGACGGCGCTTGCGCCATCCACCTGTAATTTATTGATGACGTTGACATGTGGCCAGTCAAGCAACTCTGCAACCATCGACATAATGTGCATATTGTCATCGTCAATACCCTGCTTGCCGGTTAACACGAGATTGGGGGCCTCAGCTTTGATCACCGCAGCTAAAATCTTGGCAATAGCCAGCGAGTCGAGAGTTTCAAGCCCTGTGTTATCGACGATCAAGCCCCGATCTGCTCCCATCGCGAGGCCCTTTATCAGGCGCTCCTTTGCGCTAGGAGAGGCAAAGCTTACGATGACCACTTCATGATTGGCATCTTCCCCTTTCAGTTTTAGAGCTTCCTCAATGGCATATTCATCGTAGGGATTCACGATAAATTTGACTCCCGTATAATCTACGACCTTCTGACCGGCTCCAAGCTTGATCTTTGTCTCTGTGTCTGGGGTCTCTTTGACCAATACCAGTGTTTTCATGCCTTATATCCTTTCTCGTAGGACTGATGGGATCCCTACCGTAACGCTAAACGGAGTTAAATATTGCGATTTAGAAGCCATTTTAACCTTCTCGCTAGAGCGACAAAGTATCAAGGGCTGTTGGACTTTGGCAAGATGAATGTCAAAAGATCGGGATCTAGCTCCAGGATCAGACTGAAGGCGATCAAGCCTGAGCGTACTGAGCCCAAAAAGCATCGACGCTGGATCCGAGTGATAAATCGCTACGCCCCATCGTTTTCAGCAACAATCCGCAGGATTGCAGTCCGGAAACAATATCAAAAGGGTCGTTAAAACCTAGATGACCAAAACGAAAGACCTTATCCTTATAAGCATCTTGACCACCTGCAACCGTGAGTTGATACTGTTGTCGCAATTGTTTGATAAAAGCTCCACCTGGTATCTCAGGCGGCAATTTGACAACGGTCAATCCGTGATGAGGATTCGTCGCGGGTAACACTTCCATTCCCATGGCCATAAAAGCCTGACGCACTCCCCGACTCAGAGCGCCATGATGCCTTATCATCTGATCCGTTCCCGTCTCACGAATATGAGATAAAGCTGCTAGCATCTCGAGAACCAGTGAGCTTCCTGGGGTAAAGGAAGGACGCCCCTCTTTTTGAGCCTCAAATTCCCTTGGCAAATCAAAATAGAATACCGGGCGTTCGGGGCGTGATGCCTGTTGCCAGAGACTGGAAGCGGCGGACACCCAGCTCAAGCCCGTGTGACAAGAAAACGCTTTCTGCGAGGCGCCTATCACCACATCCAATTGACATTCGGTTTGGCGCAACTCGTGGGCTAGCAAGGTCGAGATGGCATCTACGATCACTATGCCCTGCCATTTTTTCTTTAATCCAGGAATCAAGGTGGCAATATCATGGTAAACACCCGTGGATGTTTCACCTGATTGCATGAGCAGGGCGCGCGCCTTGGGATGGGCCCTGACCGCTTCTTCTAGTTGTCCCAAAGTAACGGCTTGCCCCCAAGGAACATGAACCACATGAACCACCAGCGAGTAACATTTCGCAATTTTGGCCCAGCGTTCACCGAATTTTCCTGCATCGACAACGATGACTTCGGTCCCCGGCGCTATAAAATTGACAATGGCAGCCTCCATCGCGCCGGTACCGGAGGAAGTTAAGACGACGGGCAATTCTTCAGCAAATAGCACCCTTTGTAAACCCTGACGCAAATCACAAAACAGCTGCCGGAACTCATCGGTGCGATGATAGATCTGTCTGCGTCCAGCTTCGTCGATAAATTGAGGAGTTTGGGTGGGCCCGGGACAAAGGAGCCTGGGCCTAACAAACGGCATGTTTAGAGGTTTCAAGATCCTTCTCCCAATTCTTGGCGAAAGCGCTGGGGCACCGCTATCTGGGTACCAATGCGCAATCGTCGGGGCTGCAAATTTGGATTCTGAGCTTTGATTTTATCTTGTGAAACACCATATTTCCTCGAAATTCCCTGTAAAGTCTCACCAGCCGACACGCGATGCATCGTGATAAAATCAATGTCGATGCGTGGAAGGTTAGCAATTTGTCGCAAAATTGCTGGTTCAAAGGTTTTTTCTACACGCATCCTAAAGGGCTTGTTTTTGCTCGCACTAGGAGGCGTTACATTCGTCAACAACTTTGGGTTCCATTTGCGAATCGCCTGAGAAGGGAGGCCCGCTCTTTTCTCTAAGATCCGCACATCCACTGGGTGGCTCAATTCCACATAAGTATAAGGATGATCATCGACATGAGGAGCCGGTGCTGGCCAGCTCAGTCCAAAAAATTGCGGATTTTTCCCAACCAACATAGCAGCTAAGTACTTGGGCACATAATCCCGTGTTTCTAAACGAAGCAATTTTTTATCAGCCTGCAGGCGCCAATAGTCCAAGGATCCTTTAGAGCGAAGAGCTTTCTTGATGCGTCCTGGCCCCGCATTGTAAGCAGCTAAGGCCAAATACCAATCATTAAATTCATGATGAAGATTTTTCAACAACCTCGCCGCGGCATGGGTAGCTTTCATAGGATCCCGCCGCTCGTCGACCCACTCGTTCATTTCCAATTGATAGAGTCGGGCGGTACCGCGCATAAACTGCCAAGGGCCTGAAGCTGACTTAGGACTTAGGGCTTTGTGCACGAATCCTGATTCAATCAGGGCGATAAAGAATAAAACTTCGGGGACTTCATCCGTGCGCAGAACGTCTTCAATGGTAGCACGGTAGGGTTCGCCTCGTTCGAGCCAAGTTTTCAGGAGGGAGCCATCGTTGGCTGTAAAAGACTTGATCCATTTTGCCACGGCCTGGTTGATAACCACGGGCATGCCATGCACTTCTCCCAGTAAAACACTTTCCGACTCGATCGGCGGCTTCTGCATATACCTCTGCAATTTTTCGTATATGCCACTATGATCACATATGGAGTGCTGATGTTCCACTGCATCCTGCTGTGTATCATCGATTCCATTGAGCTCTTGCGTTTCGGACTCTTCCTGACTCAACCCAACGACGGGTGCTGGCTGCTGCGCAGACGCAGTGACACCCTCTTCAGTACTGTTTACCCGCGTGGGGCTAAGGTGCTGGCAGCCAGAGACGAATCCTAAGAGTCCACAAAATAGAACCTTGCTCAGACAGCTTCGCCCTGGATTGACTAGCCAATTTCTCAACAAAAAAACCAAGAGAAAGACCTTTAGGTGGTTAAAGTGACTAGGCATGATAAATGAATTTCATCCAGATAAGCAATACTTATCGGGTCCCGGCAGCTTAGGGAAGAGAAAGAGGGAATGGATCGTGCCGAGCAAAAGAGACCGTTTCAATCAAGCGACTAATGAGTCAGACTATAATAAAATCGGCCCTTCAGTAGTTTGATCTTTTTTTCTGGATCAATAAAACCATCGGGAGGAGGGGGGAACGATGCAATTTTTAGGGCTTCGATGATTGCGTGGTCAAGGAGCGGGTAACCGGAGGTTCTTACCACTTTTATTTTGCTCGTTTCACCCGTTCTATCAATGCCAAAAACCACATCTACCTGGCCCTCCTGACCTCTCCGAGCCGCCTCGGAAGGATAGGTCCAAACAAGACTCAATGCTTTTCGCATAGCCGTTGTGTAGCCCACAAAGCGATATTCCTGGGTATTGATATCGACGGCTTCGCCGTATTGGATGTCATCTTCAATAAAATCCTGGTAACCAGCATTCATTTGTCCGGACAAATTAGGTGAGGAATAAGCAAGCAGCTTCTCATAAGAGTTCCTGGGAGCACTGGCAGGCTTCATGTCATATTCTAAAGATCCTATACCCAGTTTACGGGATGAATCTTTTTTCTGGTTAGGTATGCTGCCATTACCATCGGTTTTTGAATCCACTCGGCGCTCTTGCTGCTGATCTTGCGGCGTTTTCTCTGCATTTTCTTCCAGCGTCTGCCGCGGCACCTCTTCCTGTTTTGAAACATCCATTTGCCGCGTCGGTGTGGGCTGAGACGCGTTCCCTTGGATCCCGGGATCCTTGTCGAGATTGTCGAGATTTTTCTTTACCCGCGTTTCCACCTTGGCGGTATGTTTTGTCTGCCCCAAAAACCTTGGATTGGTGGGAGCCTCGGTTTCTGGTTGGGGAACCTCTATAACCGAGGCTTCGATTGGGTCTGTCACTTGCGGGACCAGCTCTTCGGGAGCCTTCTTGGCACTTGGTAGAGGTGGGTATTTCAAGACCACGCGCGCCGGTTCATTTAAAGACTGGCGAGGCAATGGCTTGATCTGCTTAAAATTTGCGAGCTGCCTGAATGAAGTAAAGTGTAGGAAGGCCGAGACCACAATCATGGCAGCCAGCAAAAGGAGTCCTTGACGGGAAATTCTCTCCAAAGCCCGTCGATAATTGCCTTTTTTCTTTTCTTCCTTCACAA
>JBIKVD010000191.1:0-8269 GCA_044357055.1 Oligoflexales bacterium
TTGTTGGTACAATAGCTAGTCCATTCATTGTAGGTCGCAGCCGTATTGGACTCGCGAAAAAACCCAGAAACACATCCTTTCATTCTCGCGCCAAGACTGTAGCTAACTTCGAGCTTTTGGTAAGTTCCGGCAGCTCCCGCAATGACGGGCACGGGTGGTGAAGCCATGTCGGCAATGGGACAAACTGTTTCCATTTCTCCCGTTTCATTGCCGTCTATATCCATGACAGCTTGCTCTATTTTTTGGATCAGGCCACCGTCTTCATCCAATCCACATTCGCAGGTCTCGCCCTCTGCCAACACCACTTCTTCCCCATCCTCAGTTCGACAAGCAAAATTGGTAAATAGGGAACTCAAGTCAATTTTGGCACCTTTAATACGGATGGGTTTCCCAGCAGGCTCACTGAATATGGACAAAGGAGCCGTCAAAGCATCATCAGAACGCAGCGTCATCGATTGAATAAATATTTCCATTTCGTCTGGCGGACCGGAGAGAATACTAGTGGCCTCGAAGCGAGAATCAGCAGGATCATCCAAGTATAGGCTCGATGCCGCCTCCCTACCAGCATTCACAACCGAGAAGTTTAATTCCAACTGCCCCTGACCGGCGCTGACGGTCCCACCGGGTCCACCGCTCGTGCCATTGGTTTGATCATCGCTACTATCTTTCTTGCCGCAAGAGCTCGCCAAAGTGATGGAAATGGCTATTGAGAGCAATAATTCGTGCAAATGCATCCTAGTTCTCCCTTACAATCTAATTCCTGAAATCCCTTCGTCGGTTCAAGGCGGAAAGATCATAAGAGATTAAGTAGGCAAAACATTTTAGTCCATGGGATGCACGAAGGGTGGCAATATTTAGGATCATCTTTTAACGGTAGAACACGGTGAAAGTTTGTGTTTTGCCAAAAACGCGCCTCTTGTTTGGCATCCAAGTATGGATTGGACATGCCAATCAGAGAACAAGCTGTGTCCCCAAGGCCTTACCAGCCACAGAAGCCTGCCTCCAATGGCGGATTTGCACGTCTGTAACTCCGGACTTTAGGGCGCGAAACCCTGCCTCTAGTTTTGGCTGCATGCCACCGCTCCAAAGGCCCAGCGCCTTGTCCCGCATATAAGACTCATAGTCCAGATGCGCGATAAGACTGTCCGGATTGTGAGCCTGGCGCAAAACCCCCGATTGATCGAAGGCAAAAATCAACTGAACAGAAAAGGTGCTGCACAAGGATGAGGCGATCTCCTGCGCAACGGTATCCGCATTCGTATTTAGCAGCTGCCCATTTCCATCATGGGTCAGAGGGGCCACGACAGGTACCAATCCTGCATTTAAGAGATCCTGCAAAAGTGGACCGTTGACCCCAACGATATCGCCCACGAAACCAAAGTCGCGACCTTGAACCAGGGGGCGCTTTCTCGCTCGCAATAAATCACCATCAGCACCGCAAAGACCAAGTGCCAAACAGCCTTGCGCATTAAGTTTGGCAACAATCGTCTTATTGATATTACCGGCATAGACACCTACGACGACCTCGAGTTGCTCTCGATCCGTCACGCGCCGACCATCAATCATCTCTACTTGCAGACCAAGACGCTCTGACAACCTAGTCGCCAAGGCACCACCACCATGGATCAAGAGCCAAGGCTTAGGAAGCTTTGCCACCGCCTCCAGAAAATCGTCGAGGTCAGATGCATCATCAATGACTTTTCCGCCGACCTTTATCACTCTTAAAGACTGCATGGCTACAAAGCCTCCAACATCCTCTTTAGCACGGCTTGGGCTGCGGGAACGCGATTGGCGGCTTGCCGCAGGACGACCGACGCCTCGCTATCTAAAACCTCATCGCTGACGACGAGATTTCTCCGCACTGGCAGGCAATGCATAAAGGCGGCTCGATTGGTCATGGCCATCTTTTTGCCGTCTACCATCCAGGCTGGGTCTGTCACCAGGATTTGCCCATAAGAGGAATAGGAACTCCAGTTTTTGGCATAAATGAAGTCCGCGTCCTTAAAAGCCTCAGCCTGATTTGTGGTTATGTGTGCACCCTTGGTATAAAGTGGGTTTAGCGTGTAACCCTCAGGGTGGGTGATGACAAATTCCACATCCATGGCCCCCATCCACTGCGCAAAAGAATTTGCCACGGCTTGAGGCAAGGCTTTGCAGTGTGGTGCCCAGGTGAGAACCACTTTGGGCCGTGCCTTGCGGCTCAATTCCTTAATGGTCATGGCATCGGTTAGGGATTGCAAGGGATGCAGAGTCGGGGATTCCAGGTTAACCATCGGTCGACCTGAATAGGCGCAGAAGCGATGAAGTATTTCCTCTTTATAGTCCTCTTCCTGGTTTTTCAGCGCTGCAAAAGAACGCAGGGCAAGGAGATCGCAATAGGCCCCCACCACTCCAGCGGCCTCTTTGATATGTTCTCCGGGCTTTTCATTCATCACGACCCCTGAACGGGTTTCTAGGCCCCAAGCATCGGCATCAAAATTCATCGTCATCACCTGCATGCCCAGCAGGTAAGCCGCCTTTTGGGTACTTAACCGGGTTCGCAAACTTGGGTTCATAAAAACCAGTCCAAGAATTTTGTCCTGTCCAAGATGCTTAAAAGCCAGAGGCGATTTTTTTAGCATCAGCGCCTCATCTAGAAGCCCCTGGACATGGTCAACGTCGGAAAGCGAAAGGAAGTTTTTCATGGGATCCCTAACTTATTTGTGCAAAGGCTCTCAGAAGCTCATCTATATCTTGACTGGCGATGGTTAGCGGCGGGAGCAGGCGTATCGTGCCAGTTGTCTCAGAATACCCGGTGATCATCCTATACTCGTGCAGGAGTTTCGTACGGATGGCCGTGACATCTCCCTCAAAATCAATTCCGATCATAAGCCCATGCCCCCGGACATCTTTGATCCCTGCAATCTTCCTCAATTGCTGCTTGAGATTCTCTCCCAGCTCGCCCGCTCTTGAGATCAAAGATTGGGACTGCAAAACGGATAGCACGGTTTTCATGGCTGCACATGCAAGGTAACTACCTCCAAAGGTGGTCCCCAGCATTCCTTTCTTCGGTTCTAGCGCAGGTGCACATAGCACCATCGCCACGGGAAAACCATTCCCAATGCCCTTAGCCATTGTCACCAGGTCCGCTCGCACCTGAGCACGTTGATGCGCAAAAAACAACCCCGTACGTCCGCAACCCGATTGGATCTCGTCGACAATGAGCAAGGCGCCAAATTTATCGCATTGTTGCCGCAGGACTTTCATAAAGTCTACGGAGGCCTCTTTAATACCTCCCACACCTTGAATCCCCTCCAAAATTACACAAGCTACCTGCTCATCGAGGCTGTTTCGCAAAGCCTCCTCATCCCCAAAAGGCAGAATCTCTACGTCCAGCCCTGCCGACAGAGGATTTTTCATATAGTTTAAATCTGTTAAAGCCGAAGTTAAGGCCGTACGACCATGGAAGGCCCCTTTGAAGGCCAGGACTTTGGATCGACCCGTGTGCAAAGAAGCCAACTTGAGAGCATTTTCGTTGGCCTCAGCGCCAGAATTCACAAAAAAAGCCTTGTATTCTGGATAGCCGCAAAGTTCGCCTAAGAGATCGCATATCTCCTGCTGTTCCGGTATGTCAACAACATTGGTATAAAACGCGATCCGATTCAGTTGCTCGGTCAAAGCAGCAACATATTGAGGATGGCTATGCCCAATGGAAATCACCCCATGGCCACCATAAAAATCCAAAAAACTTCGGCCGTCACGGGCAAAGAGTCGACAGTCCTGCGCGTGGGTAAATGCGATGGGAAATTTAGCGTAAACGTCCAAAGGTTTCATGTTTTTTCCTAGAAGGCCGCTGCTTTTAAGAGCAAGCCTGATTTTTCGTCCATCCCGAACATAAGATTCATATTCTGGACCGCCTGCCCAGAGGCCCCTTTTAGCAGATTGTCGATGACCGTGACGATATGAAGATAGGAGCCATGCTTTTGCAGGAAAATTCTAGCCTGATTGGTGTTAACCACCAGCTTAAGGTCGGGATTTTGCTCTACCACCAGGGCAAAGGGATGTCCAAGGTAGTACTTCTGATATAGGTCCAAAGCTTGTTCGGCCTCAAGTGGGGAGCGTAGGGTCGTAGAAGCAAGAATCCCACGAGTGAATGGACCCCTTATAGGCACAAAATTCAAGGCGACTTCAGATTCATTGTGAAACTGACTGAGACTTTGGATGATTTCACTTTGATGCTGATGTCCAAAGGCTTTATAGACGGAAAGATTGTTATTACGCCAGCTGTAATGGCTAGTGCCACTCAATTCCTGGCCAGCCCCCGTTGAACCCGTGACCCCGGTGACGTGAATCTCTTCGCCGCGTAAGCCTTCGCGGGCCAGAGGCAGAAGCCCCAACAAAATTGCGGTGGCAAAGCAACCAGGATTTGCGACGCGCTGCGCCTGGACTATTTTTTCTCGGTTCAATTCTGGCAGTCCATAAACGAAATCGTGATCGGGTTCCTTGAGCCGAAAATCCTGGCTTAAATCGATAATTTTGGTTTCAGCGTCAACCTGATTTTCACGCAACCAACGTTTGGATTGTTGATGCCCGGTGCACAGGAACAAGACTTCCAGGTCAGGGCAAATCTCGCTGCAGAAGCTTAAATCCGTCCACCCCAGCAGATCAGGATGTGCAGCAAAGATTTTTTGACCAGCATGACTTTGGCTTACGACACAGCTTACGCGGACCATAGGATGAAGAAGCAAAAGCCGAAGCAACTCTCCAGCAGCATAGCCCGCGCCACCGACGATACCAACTTGGAGAGGCTGTTTGCTGTAGTCCCGCTGCTTCTCACCAGGCATAGGCTTAACAGGAGACAAGAGCAGCCACCTCATGACCTGGTGCTGGGGCTTTGACAGGTGTCAGGATTTCCGTATCAACGACATCTCGCGGTCCAAGCTTTGCCAATGCAGATCGCGCGTCTTTTTCCACGGGATCAAAGAGCATGCCCGTGCATAAACAGTGCTTAAACTCTTTTGCCACAAGAATAGGGGCGTAATTGACACAACTCTTGCATCCCTGCCAGAATTGAGGGTCGTCGGTGAGCTCGTTGTAGCCCGCTGGACGATAACCCAGCTCAGAGTTGATTTTCATAATCGCAGAACTTGTTGTCAGACCAAAAATCTTTGCATGGGGATAGAGCTCCCGCGAAAGCTGAAACGCCCAATCCTTTATGCGCCTAGCTAGCCCACTTAAACGAAATTCCGGTAGGACGATCAAGCCCGAGTTAACCACAAAACGCTCATGGTTCCAGGATTCTATGTAACAAAACCCTGCTAGATGCCCCTCTGCATTGCAAGCGATGATGGCTTTTTGTTCGCATATCTTCTTCGCTATATATTCAGCGCTCCGTTGAGCAATACCAATTCCACGGGCTTTAGCGCTAACCTGATACGCCTCGCAAAGGACCTCGGCAAAAGCAACATCCCCAGCATGCGCCACCCTAACGATAAATCCATCTTGGTTCATTTCTTGCTCCTCCTTCATGAGGTAAAAAGCTCGACGATCTGTTTTGTAATAGTGCCGGCAAAACCCTTTTCTGAAATCGCTGCAAATATCGTATCGTCCCCAGATATCGTCCCGGCCAGTCCGGGTATATTCGCCGCATCGATCAAATAGGCGGCTCTGGCTGCGCCCCCTATAGGGGTTTTAATCACCAACATGTTATCGCCCGCGCTGGTAATCTGGAGGTATTCAACTTTTCGGGACTCCCCCACGGCAATGCCGGGAATTTTGTAACGCCCATCAATTTTCCTAATATTGCACCTATTCAGGTGCCGCGAGAGGCTCGACTGCGTCAATTCTACACCCTTACTGCGAAGCAACTGCTGAAGGGCGGACTGATTCGCGGGCTCATGCGTTCGAACCAAACTCACGATCACAGCTTGGGTATCCTTCTCACTCACAAAACCTCAATATGCTAATTATGTGCATATTATGCACTATTCGATGCATAATATTTACAGGCAATATAGACTAAGGTCAAGTTCAACGGTGTCCCTTAACGCAATTATAACCCTTTAGAATCGCTGGTGGGCCTCCGCTCCCTGGAGGAATACCCCTGCCAGGCGTCGGCCTAACCAACTGATAATACGCTAATATTGTTAAATTTTTGATGATCTCGCTATATTTCCCTTCCTTAATGTGGTATAAATGGCGCAGAATTGGCCAAACAAGCATAGCGAGATGCAGATTGATGCCCAGCACAGCTAGAAAATTCGTCAATAACGCCCTTAGCCTAGCCGTTTTTGGCCTTGGACTTAGCACCATGGCCTTGGCGGCAGAAGTCCTGAGCGCCTCTCCCGAACCCAAAGCTCATTTTGCTCCAAAACCTGTCTGGCAACAGAATGGCTCTGCCTCGATTCGCACTTATGCTGGCAGCACACTCCGCTATCAAAATGAAAATGAACCAGGTGCCTATCACGGCCTTGGTCTTGGCGTCGGCTATCGCCTAAGCGAATTCCTGCAACTTAGCCTGGGTGCTTCCGTGGAAAGCAATCCTGATGCCAATCGACAGGACGATCCAGACCACGCTCAGGAAAGCTACGATAGCTCAGATTTGGGACTAACGATCTCCGCCCCCAAAATCATGGAGTTGGCTACAACCGCAGCCGTAATCAGTGGCAGTCTGAGCGGCTACTACCCAATGTCGCGTGCCTCTCGGGAACATCAACTCTATACAACTGGTAGTTCTCAGCTGGCCATCCAACAGCCCCTAGGCATGTTTGCCATAGGGGCCGATAGCACTTACGTCAAGAATTTCTTTCGCTACACGGAACAGCTTACCGAAATCAAACGAGGCGACCAGGTTGGCAACTCTCACACCAGTCAGATCTTCTCACTCCGAGGCACTGGCAGTGTGAATTTTAGCAAGGAATTCTCAAGCAGCTTTTCCTATGGTTTCACGCGTATCTACCCCTACACCGGCGAGGTCGTCGTGATCAATAACTCGCATTTTTCGTTGGGCTACTCCTTTGGCAAGCTGCGGCCCTACCTAAGCATCCGAACGGCTGCGAGCCAGTGGAATCATCAAAATGAAATCAACTATGCCGTCTTTGAAATCAACCGCAGCAAAGGCGAACTGGGGGCCACATATGCGTTCTAGGAATCAAACCAACATTCTGAGGCGTCAAGACATGAAGGCAAGTACAGTCAAAGTCCGCAACCCGTTCTTAAAGTTCTTCCCCCTCCTTACCCTTTGTCTTGCCGCCTTCGGGACAAGTTGCGCAGAAAAACCACGTTCGCAGATTGCCTTTGGCCAAACGGAAAATGCTTACGAAAAGTCCTCTTTCCTGGCCGCTGAGTATCATATTGATTCTATGGATAGTACCGTGGCACCCTTTGTCACCGCACTGAATGACAATAGCGTGAAAGATTTCAAATTTGAGATAGGCCTGAATCGCCTTAATATCCTGGTTCCCGATTCAAAAGGGGAATTTGTCGCAAAGTATCACTGGGTGATCGATGGTCACTACGATTTTGACCGCAGCCACAATCAAAGTGGTGAGCAAAGTCGATTCTTGGTCTTGTCGACGACCATAAACACGGACTACCGCAAACGAGCATTGATCAAAGTCAATCCTGCGACATTTTTTAGCAAAGATCCCGAGATCGACCCCTATCGCTTCAAAGTTGCAGATGTCCATAACAAACACTTTAACTTTGGCCGTACCGACATACCCGGACTCACGGAGAATATTGTCAATACGCTGCGGCAAGAGCATGGTTTATCTGAGGGAGATCAGCTAGAAACCGTCCTGGATTTGCTTCATTATCACCTCTTCTTCAAGGGCAAGGAAATCCTACGCCTACCCGTCGACTATTTTGATCTAATGGTGAAGCGATCACCGGCCAATGATCAGTGGAAAGACCAGGTTGAGCCAGATAAGGGACGTAATTGGCTGGAACGTGACTTTGTAAAAATCCAAGTCGATGCACCCAACTTCTCCCCTGAAGATATCAGTATCTTTGCCAAAAAGGCTTTTCAAAATCCAAGCGACCCGGAAATCGCGAGTTTCCTTGCTGTCGTTCAGCGCCTGGTAGCTGGTCTAGAGCCAACCGAGCTCGTCTTTACGATCGAACAAAATCGTCTGCAAATCGCCAACAAAAGCGCTGGATCTTCCCCTTTTGGCCACTGGCTTATCACTGGTCACTTTGATTACGACACACGAAAAAAGCGCGGCGGAGATACCCTCTCTCGCGGCGAACTTAGCAATAAAATGCAGGACAACTGGCAAGACCGCACTTT
>JBIKVD010000503.1:0-8244 GCA_044357055.1 Oligoflexales bacterium
GGTGTCGCTCAAGATATTCTTGCCAAAGAAGCTGTCTGGTCACCCCAGGCTTATGCAACTCGACATGGACTACACTCCAGTCAGGTGTCGGCCCGCTAAACACCTCTCGGGCTCCCTTTGGATAAAGCCGAGCCTCCAGCAAGCCCTCGTCGACATCCTCAGGCAGAGGCCAAGAAATTCCCGCTCTCATCGCACGCTTAAGGCAGTCGTGGACCGTGGTCTTGCCTAGCCCGCATGCAGTCGCTATCGCCTCATGGGAGCGACCAAGGCCAAAGCGAAGCCGCATGATCTCTCTTATATTCCGCATAGATATCCTCTGCCTTGCCATAATAAAACCCCTCTCCAAATCCTGGGCTCAACAGCGAACCCGGCGAGAGGACAATGGAAGCTTCGTTCCTAAGACAAAAACGGCGGTCGGCATCAGCCGGAATCGACGTTCGCTTTGCGTCGGAATCTATGGTCGGATTCGATTGGAATGACCGGTCGAATTCAGTCGGAATCAACGGTCGGTTTGCGCAGGATTACGCATCTTGCCTTAAAAGCTGCTTAATGAGAGTCGACTTGCCAGTGCCCGGCCTGCCGACAATAGCAAAACTACGATAAAGATATTCCTCAGGAACCTGCAATTTTCCAATTTGATATCCATCGCCAAAGCCTCGCCTTGCGCAAGTTTTGAGCTTTCGACTTAAGGCTTCGGCTGAGACTAATTTAGGCCCGCGGAGCAGCTGATCGGTCTGCGATTTTTTGGCGAATTTATAAAAGATCGCCACACTGGCAAGGAGCCCTAAACTAGCAGCGATAAGAGCGTATCGATTGGCCGATTCGGCAAGAATTAAATACGAGCCGAGCTCGCCTAAAGCCTCGCCACTTGCTCTCTGAAATTTATGGTCTTGGAATATCTCAAAAGCGAGAATATTGAGGCCATAATCGAATACAAATTGAAGCTTATCGCCCGAGGCATTTTTGAAAAAATAGATGCCGAAGGTGAGCCCATAAATGCTAAGAAACACCGCCCCCAATACCCGCACATAAAAGCTCCAAAGACTCGCCTTTTTGAGAGCGATTTTAGCGCCGATATCGATCTTCTTATCCTTCATTTCTCGACCTCTTTAAGGGCGAACATTTCCTTAAAAAAGTTCTCGAAGGTCGCACGAACTTTCAAGCCATCGGAGGCTGCCTGCCTTGAGTTTGCCGTTAGACTTCGAAGCTGGCCTGAGATTTCAAGAAGCTCTAGAAAGGAGGATGGAATGATGAGATGCAGGTCGCGGACGGACTTTCTTAAAAGTCGGAGCTCAGACATCATTCGTTCGGCCTCTGAAGGGGCATTTATTTGCGAGTGGGCTGCGATTATTTGATTCACAGCCGAGTTAAAAGACGACTGATTTTGTGCTTGATAAGCCTCAACAAATCCTACGTTTTTTGTAAGCGCGAAGCAGCGACAAAGTCCGAATTAGTACGCGGAGTCGCCTGATAAGGCGGCGACGCACCCCGCTGATTTTTAGCAAAGCACTGTGTCTGCGGGCGGCAAGCGCCCCCGCTCATGCCAGGACCCTCGGCGCGGCTCGACGGAGAAAGAGCTCGGCATCGACGAGACGAACCGCCTTAGCGTGCTCGCGATCGAGCCTGGGACGAGAGACTACGTCGATGCATGGCGCGCTGTTTTCCGCGATTTGAAGCGTCGCGGCCTCGATCTGAGCTACGTGCGCATCGGCGTCATGGACGGCCTACCTAGGCTTGGGCACTTCTTTCGGGAAGAGTTTTGCGAGGCGGTGACAGCGCGCGCTGCTGGACGGATGCAATGCGCAACGCCTGCGCCAAGGCAGCCGGAGAGGCTGCGTGACGCCTTCAAGATACTCGCAGACCCCTGATGTATGCCGACGGCGAGGGCGCTGCAAGGGAGGCATTTTCGGCCCTTGAGGAAGGCTGGGCGCCTCGCTCGTCAGCCACTACCGTTTCGACCGAAGCGTGTGGCGGGCGCTAAAGACGCTTAACTCGATCTGGCGCATCTACAAGGAATTGGCTTTCCCTTCAACCTTTCAAATAATGCAATTAAGTGCAATTAAGTGCAACTAAGTACAGTTTTCTTGATTTCAGGTCCAGTTGCACTTAATTGCACTTAATTGCACTTAATTGCACCAAAATCCAGGGCAAGATGTGTGAATGTACTACCGCCGCTTCGCGCCCGTAGTACATTCACTGCCAAACTTACTCGCCTGCGGCTCGACGTGAGAGTAGACACAAACGAACTTTGATTGACCCACCGCGCTAAATTTTCTATAAAGACGTTGCGACAAGAAAAATCATTTCACGAACTTTAAATCACCAGCCGTGGTGTTCAATGAAAGTTCGGGCGATGGTTTTCTTGTCGCTTTTTACTTTCTGAACTCCACGGCGATTCAATCATCGCAAACTAGGAGTTTAGAACTATGGACCTGTCCCAAAAAAACAAACCTCGCTCCTCCCGCCGGCGGAGAAATGAAGCGCCCATACAATTTAGAGTTGACGCCGTGGAGTTGGAGCTCATCAAAAAGAACGCTTCAGCCTGCAGCATGACAACCTCGGAGTTTCTCAGAAAACTTGGCATAGGCTTCATCCCGTCAAGCAAACTCGATCAAATCCACGTCCGGGAACTTTGTGCCGCAGTCGGCAATCTTGGTCGAATGGGAGGTCTTCTAAAGCTTTGGCTGCTTGAGCATCGAGCAGGAAGCGTTCCTCAAACATTGACAACGCCTAATGAAGTCGATGCTCTTTATCAGGACATCGTCTCAATCACCACAAAGATTAAAGCAAAAGTCCTGGAGTTGTGATTGCCAAACGAGTGTCGAGAAAGAATGGCAGCAAGAGCAGCTATCGAGACTTGGCCAACTACATTCTTGATCGGCACAACGACGGCAGTAAGGTTCGGTCTGTATGGGCCAAAAACTTCGCGACTCCGGACGATCTGGACTTATGCATAGCCGAAGTCATAGCTACACAAGATCTCAACGTTCGCAGCAAAATCGACAAAACCTATCACCTGGTCGTAAGTCTAGCGCCGGGTGAAAATCTGACTGACGACCAATTCATAGAAGTGGAGCAGCGCCTGTGTGAGGCTATTGGCTTGGCAAATCACCAAAGGATCTGCGCAATCCATAAAGACACCAAACACATTCACATGCACATCGCGCTTTCAAAAATCCACCCTGTGAAACAAAACTGCATCGAGCCATACTACGACAAAATCAAACTGCAAGCCGTCTGCAGGGAGATCGAAAATCAGTTTGGCCTAAAGCCTGGCCTTGGATCCAAGTTAAAGCTAGCTCCTTCAGAAGCACATCAAGGCCTTGAATCTTTCGCCAGCTGGATTCGAACTCATCTCACAGTGGAATTGACCAAGCTTCTTTCAGAACCAGCGGTCAAGTGGCAAGACGTCCAGGCACTTTCTGGACGTTTTGGACTGGAAGTTCGTGAACACGGCGCCGGCTTGGTATTTTCTCATTTAGAGAAAAAACTTTTCGTTAAAGCTAGCGATGTGGATCGCTCGTTTAGCAAGAAAAAGCTAGAAGACATCCTTGGAGGCTTTGAGCCAAGTCAGTGGAGAGGTAGACCCGAAAAGATTTATAAGAGCATGCCATCTCAACTCTCAATTCGAAAGGAGAGGCTATACGAGGAATTTAAAGCTGAAAAAGATGCTCGGTTCCTAGCTAGAAATGCAGAGTTGTCAAAGATTTCAGAGATTCGCTATGGCGTTGTAGAGGAAATCAAACAGCGCTATGCAAAGCGTCGTCTGGAAATAAAGCAAGACACTATTATTCCGAAGGGGCGAAAGAGAATTGTTTATCAAAAACTTGCTCAAGAAATGGAGAAGGAGCTTCTAGAAACATTTACTGATACAAGGGCATGCCGAACGTCAAAGCAAGTACCGTGGAAAGATTGGCTTTATGGTCGCGCCGTGAGCGGAGATGAAGCAGCTCTCGAAGCCTTGCGCCAAACGCTCCCCAGTACTGAAGATATTCGTTTGGGCGCGTTTATCGGCGCCAAAGGCAATCACACAATAGTTTCCGGGCCCGGGCTTTTAAGCAAAGTACATAGAGACGGAATTATCGAGTATCAAGGAAAAAGTGGGGGCTCATTTCTTGATAAGGGAGATGCGATCGTAATTTCTAGTCTGGATAATCCAACGCTAGAATCAGCTCTATTGGTTGCTCATGCAAAGTTTGCCGGAAAATTTGAGGCGAAGGGTTCACCGGAATTTATGGAGCGGGTAAAGCATCTTCAAAATGCTAGAGACATTCAGATGCAGAATGCGATTGCCCAGCGAGGTTTAGAGAAGAATGATTTTGGCCAGGGGCATTTGTGAAAGATGAAGATTCGTTTTTTCTTCTCTAAATACCATTTATTTTTTTTCGCGTGCTCACTGGGCATACCATCGACAATTCATACAAGTAAAATAATTAGTAAATACAATATGTTGCATCATTGATATCAGTGCATTTCCCAATCAGGGACAACGTGGCGTATATTTACACTCAAATAAATACCATTTATCATCTTAAAAATATCACAGTTGTGAATGCCGTTTGAAATTAGGAGAGCGAACAGTGGCTTCGTCACGAAAAGGTCCAAAGACTCTTGCGATTTGCAATATGAAGGGCGGTGTAGGAAAAACTGCTACCGCGGTCAATATCGCAGGAGCAATGGCGAAAGCGGGTAAGAAAATTTTATTAGTTGACTGCGATTTCCAGGGAAATGCGAGCGACTACTTGCGATTAAAGATACCTGCCATAATCAATAAAATTACTATGTTTGACGGAATACGTTTAGATAAGCCTGCAGAGGATTGCATACTTCCAACAAACTTTAAAAATCTAGATATGGTCGCAAGTGGTCCTTCATTGTCGAATTTCAACAAGGAAGGTTACAAGGTACACAAGGTAAAGAGCTGGCTTAGCAGTAAATTTGTTCAACAGAAATATGACTATTTAATATTCGATACCAGGCCCGAGCTCGGATCACTTTTTGACAACGTGATGTCCTATGTGGATTGGTATTTAGTTCCAGTGTTCGCGGAAGCGGATGCAGTCGGTGGACTTCAAATCGTGTTCAGGGAACTGCGTGAAATTCAAGAAGCATACAACAATGAGCTTAAGAGTGCCGGACTTCTCATTTCCAGATTTAGTAAAAAGAATTCAACTCACAAAGAGTTCGAAGGCGTGATTGGGAATTTATGTACTAAACATGACCTTTATCTTTTGGGAAAAATTCCCATGTCCGATGCATTGTCAAGCAGCGTTAACAAATGTACTCCTCTCTCTTTTTATATGGAGAATCGGCAATCTTTACCAATTCGAGAAAATTTCGAAGAAGTCGCAGATCATTTGATTAAAAATACTTTGGTCTATCGAAAGGGCAGAGTTCCACAAGTTCCCATCATTTCAGACGAAGAGGTTACTGAAACGATGATCGTATTATCAGAGTCAGAGGAGATGTTGTATGAGTAAAGGCCAAACTCAGGCAGAGCGATTGACTCAACAAATTAATGCAGCAGCTCAACCGCAAAAAGAGTTAACGCAAGATGGCTTGAAGAAAAATCTGCAAAATAAAGACTTCTCTGGAAAGAAGGTTGACGTTCCAGTTGACTGGATTTCCACCGCGAATAATCAACGCTCAAAGATCGATAATCTTGATTCACTTAAGCTCCAGATCCGAGAGTTTGGTTTATTGCAGCCTATTGGGATACAGCTTCTTGACAATGAAATTGTGGTGGTTTTTGGTCACAGAAGGCTTCAAGCCTACAAGGAATTGCATGAGGAAAATGAGAGCAGATTTGCAAAAATCAGCTGCATCTTAAATGTCTTCTCGGACCCCGAGGTTGGTCGCATTATTGCTCAAACCGTGGAAAACCTTGGACGTGAAGATTTATCTGCGATTGATGAGTGCAGAGCAATTCTAGAGTTCAAGACTGCACTTGAGGCTCAATACGGTAGAAAAATATCTAATGAGGAGGTTGGTAAGTATTTAGGTGGTGTACATAGAAAAACTATTGATATTGCAATTTCCATAGCAAAATGGCCGAAAAAAACACATCTGCTGATTCAGTCTCATGAAGATAAATTCCCAATTTCTCTTTTAAGGGAAATTGCGAAGAAGGGGCTTTCACATGAGCAAATTCATCAATCCGTTGAAAAACTGCTTGCTGGAATCTCATCGGTACCAAAAAAGGTAAACGATAATCAGTTAACTCCTATTGCAACCCGAGAGTTAAAGAAATTTTTAAAAGACCAGATATTGAAAGCTGACGATGAACAGACTTTTAAACTCATCGTCGCTCAGAAAAAGTGGTTGGGTTCCGCCCTAGTGCGCAAAGCTATGTTCACCGTATTAAAAGATCTATACGGAGAGAAATAATGGAGCCACTGACTCCATTTACTGGGTCAACAATTTCAATGGCTTAGCTTTAATTTGTAACCAATTGATTTCACATGGTTATTCAATGGAGTCATTGACTCCATTGAAAGTTGAAAGGGGGTTCATGGACGTGGCTACTCAATTGTCTGAATCGCATTGCGATGACTGCAATGACTTTGGCATGACATTGAATCTTTCTGAATACTGCCTCTCGGTTGCAATTTGCAATTGTCAGAGATCAATGTGTACCAATGCAACAATTCAACTTGCTGAAACAATTAACAGAGCAGGTATTCCGTCAGTAATAGGTAGCGATTTCTTTACAAGAGCTTTGGATAAAGAAGTAATAGTTAGGTGGGCTAGCTCCGTTATTAACAGATCTTACCTTCGCTCAACTATTTCGATATGCGCGACCGAAAAAGCTGAAGCCCTATCTCATGGCGTTCAGTTACTAAAAACCATTGCCAAGGGGGGAATTAGTTCGATTGCATATATTGACTGCGATGAACTTGTGCCAAATTTGGAATTTTCGCGGTTTAACGCAAAAGATAAGGCTTATTTTACGAAACTTGAGCGCTTATTTCTAAGAACAGAAGTGCTTCTAATAAATAACATTCCTGCTGGAAAAGACTTATCAGAGCATCAAAATGTGATTGCAAGGCTAATTCAGAAGAGACATTTGAACAAACTTCTGATGATACTGATTCCGCCAAAACCTCTTCTAGACGAAGAGGCGCTACTTTCAAAGATTGTTCATAAGTCGATGTATGTAGACTTAGATAAGTTTGAAGAACTCACCCAAGTGAAAAATAGCTACTATGTTCTTGATAACAATATTCGGGTTTTACCAAATACAACCACTTTTGTCGATATTTGGGCGAGAGAAGGCCTCTTCCGAATGGTATCAAAATCTGAACGCGCTAAATTGACAAAAAAATCAAATATAAACCCGAAAGAAGTCATAGATTGCTCGTCAAAAGAACCCAGGGAATTCATTTCTTGGTCAGGCTGCCATGTGGTTTTAAACGGTCCCATAGTTGATTACGACGATGCAAATGTGCTCGCTGCTATAATCAGCATTTACCATGGAAGTGGAAAAAATGGGAAGGTTGTTACCACAATTTCTAAAATCGCATCCATAATGCAGTACGAGAAAGCAACAGGAAACGTAAACAAACTTCTCAAACGGTCTTTGATTCGGTTAGCCGAATCAAGAATAACAATGCGCTCCAAGCCAAAGCAAGACGGAGGAAAGACCGACACACTGTGGGTTGGAGGATTTATTGACAGCATTAAGTATCACGGTGACAAGCGTACAGCTAGCGTAACCATTGAATTCAACGAAGCAATGGCCCCATTCTATGAGAAAGATGCCTATTCTTATGCATCATTGCCAATTCTTGTAAATGTTAGTCAATATGCCCAAGGAATATATCGGTTCCTAAATAGCCACCGTGATGACTATAAGTATATTAGTTTAACGAAGTGGCGAGAAATCTTGGGAATCAATCCAGAAACCAAGACCACTAGTTATCGCGATCGAATGTGTAAAGCAATCAAGGAGCTGATAAAGGAAGGAATTTTAGGTGAAAAGTCGACTATAGATAGATCTGGGGTTTTTCACAGCTACCTGAATCGTGATGGTATTTTGCAAAAGACTCTTCATTAGAAAAAGATTCTTCTGCTCACTCGCTGCTCTTCACACACGTTACCACTTTTCGTCTTTTCGGGAGGTCTTGTCAATGGGTGTGGAAATTGATCAGGCGGCCTTCCCCTTCGCTTCTTCTCGTATGATGACGCCGTCGTAGCACTTTGCGCCGGAGTAAACGAGCGCCATCAGGTGCGGCGCATTGAGTT
>JBIKVD010000017.1:0-24236 GCA_044357055.1 Oligoflexales bacterium
CATCGTCGCAAGCTCAAGCTTAGAGGAAGATCCGTTCTTGCAGATGATTCAGGCGAGCGCCAAAGATTCCCTGGCGGTTTTTAAAGGCGGCAAATGGATGTTTGGCGCCGAATACCTCGCCAAATCTATGAGCGATAAACAGCTTGCTTATGGTCCTTGCGAAAAGCTTCCTCAAGAGGTCTGTGGCCAGAGCAAAAGCCTTTGTGGAACCCTAGAGACAAAGCAATCCCTGGTCGATTTTTTCTCTGAGCATGAAGATTCGCACCCTCTTTTCAGCTGCGACCCTGTGCCCAAAGATGAGCCCAGCTGCGTACCGCAAAGACCGGGTGAATACACGGGCCTGCCCGCGGATGACGACCAAGATGGTGATGGCATCCTGGCAGCAGCTGACAACTGCCCGATGCATTTCAATCCGCTCCGACCCGTGGATGGCTCAGTACAGCTGGACACTGATGAGGACGGCCTAGGAGAGGAGTGCGACCCCTGCCCATTAGACAAGAACCAAGCATGCGGCAAAATTCGCCTTGGCGATTTGGACAAGGATAGCATCCTTGATAGCCTAGATAACTGTCCCTTGCGCTACAATCAGGAGCAAAGAGACCAAGACGACGACGGCTTAGGCGATGTTTGTGACGCTTGCCTTGATGAGTCCAATCCTGATGGGATTTGTAGCGCAACGATCATGGATGTCAAAAACAAGCGATTCCCCCGCGGAACCAAAGTACGCTTGCAAGCCACCGTCGCAGGGATTGAAGCTTCCGCCTCAGCCAAGACCAGCGCTTGGAGCCTCTACTTAGCACACACAGACAGCAATCAAGAAACTAGCCCTTATGGGGGCATCTTCGTCTACCGAGCAAAGGGCGACGTCACCTTAGGGGCTCAGGTGCAAATTGCTGGAGTCGTAGATACCTTTTACGGCCAATTTCAGCTTAAGCCACTGAAACTGACTTCTCTGTCGGGCGAGCCGCTATCAGCAACGCCTACGCTAGTAGAGCCCATATCCCTGTCTTACCTTGATTTGCCTAGCAAAGAAAGTCTGACGCCGGAAGAGCGAAACCAATGGGAAGGCAGATTGGTAAGGGTGGAAAACCTCGTTCTAAGTAAAAAGACCATGACCGACCCGGAAACACAAGAAGCCCTGGAAGAGATTCTGCTCGATGAGCAGATTCTGCTCGATCCTCTCTTCGGCCTTATTAAGACTCAGGATTTGTACGAAGGTGATACCTTTCATGTCACGGGTTTCCTTGCATTCAAAGGCGATCGCTGGGCCTTGATTCCTAGAGATATTCAAGACCTCGAAATAAGCAAAGCCCTGCCAGCAAAACTTCACCGTTTTTCTTCCGAAGAAGTCGTCATGGAAGACAAGACCGGACAAGCTATGGCACCACTTTCTGGGCCGCTATTTCTCGAACTCAACAAACCTGCGGCGCAAACCGGCAAAGTGGAACTTCGCATTGACCCGGCAGGAATCATCGGGGTCGAACCGTTCATGGAACTTGCAGATGGCGTTAAAAGTCTCCCGATCCTGTTACAGGGTCTTGGCAATTTAAACGAACTTCCTGCGGGTGAAACCTTAACCCTGATCGCCACTTTAGATGGGTTTGAGGTGCGTACCACCATCAAGGTACAGTCCTGCGCCAGCAAAGCGAACGTCAGCGCCGCGACTCTTGCCACCGCTCGACTGGGGAAACAGGAAGCCATGGAATTTCAGGTTCAAACTGATTTGACGGCACCAAGATGCGACCTCGATCAGGCCCAACCCTATGAATTGCTTGATAGCGAAGGCAAGGTCCTACAAAGCGGGGTGCTTACCTTAACTCCCGGCAAAACGGTCCATGACTTGACCTTGGCAAATTCAGGCAACGGTGACTTCCGTCTGCATTTTATGGATTCTAATCTCGAGCACGCCTTTACCATCTACCCGCTGATGTTGCGCCTGACCGAGGTCTATTACGACCACCCTAAAGACGACAAAGGTCAAGAATGGATTGAAATCGAAAACACCAGCGGGGAGGATCTGGATTTATCTCGCTTCGTCCTGGCTTTGGCACGGAACAAAAACTACCGGGATTATGTGCAACCTTTGAGTGGCACGCTGCCTGCAGGCGCCTGTTATGTCATTGGGCAGCCGGATTTTGTAAATTTTCCCGCTACCTTCGGAGGCGAGGGCATAACCAACGGGGGCAAAGTTGCCGACGGCATCGCCCTCTTTGCTTTCCCAGCGGGAGCTTCCACCATGGTGGAACCTGATATGCTTCCCCATGACAGCGTCCTATACGGTCTTGAAAATCGCCTCGGCTTGCGAAACCCCGACGGCACGACGGACATCCACTTCGCTAAGGATGGCACTCCAGGACGATCCTTAAGTTTTGGAAAAAAGGGATGGCAAATGACGAAGCCCAGCCCCGGGATCTGCAATCCACCCCTGCGCGATGAAGAGGATAAAGTGGCCGTAGAAAACACGGACGAAGCTTCCACCCCAGCGCCAGGACCAAGTACCGCGCCTAGCGACGACACCTAAGGCTTTAAGACAGGCTGGGCCCATGCACCCAAACTCCAAGGACAGGTCAGCCAAGGCACCCACTGGGACACCAGATCCCATGGCGCGCTTTCTGTGCGAGCATGCCGCTCAATGTCCGGGCTGTCCCTCTATCAGGTATGTCTACGCGAAACAGCTGCGGGACAAATTTCTAGCGACCATGGACACGATCAAACGCGCTTTTCCACCTTCCGAAGCCAAGACTTTGGAACTTCTATTCAAGCCTATCGTCCCGAGTCCAAAGATCAATGCCTATAGGACCAGTGCAAAGCTTTGCTTGCACGAGGAGCCAAGCGGCGAAAAATCCATTGGATTGTACCGGAAAAACACCCACAGAGTTGTCGGTATTCCCCATTGCAAGATCCATCATGCTTCCATTCAAGATGCTGCCCGATTGTTTCTGCGCCATGCTGAAAACATGCCATTTTATTGCCATCACAAACGGGCTTACCAAACTGCCAAAGTCAAATATCTCATCGTGAGATGCAACCTCGAGGGAAATGGCGTTGGTATCGTTATTTCCCATACGGGGGTGCCGCGGGAACGATTGCATTCTTGGGTGAGTTCCTTCGCACCAGCGCATTGGTCCGTCTACGAATCTCTCCTCAAGCCTCAAGACGACCAAGCCACGATTGGCAAAGAAAGTCATCCTCTGTTTGGCCCCCAAAGCTTTCCTTACCCAATCATGGATTTGACCTGGCCATTGACACCGATGTCTTTTATGCAGGCCAATGGTTACCTCCTCAAACCTTTGATTGAAGAAGTTTCCCGAGAAATAGCCGGATCTCGTTTGCTTGACTTATATGGCGGATTTGGGGCCTACTCTTTGACCCTTGCGAGTCACTTCACGCGCCTGGATCTGGTCGACAGCAATCAAGCAGCTGTCGGGATTGCCGCACAAATGGCTAAGGCCAAGGACTGGCGACATTTCCATGCCCACGGTAGCTCCGTGGAAAATACCTTGTTAAAATTCGCCGGAGAAAATCCAGCGATCGCGCCCATTACCCATATTATTGTCAATCCCCCACGGCAGGGTTTGACGCCGATGGTTGCGGACTTGCTAACGAAAAGAAAATTCTCCCAACTTAAAAGGCTAGTCTATGTCTCATGCAATCCTGAGGCCTTAGCGCGGGATCTGCGCCTTCTTTGTGGAAAAAACCAAGCCATCTTAAAAAGTCTGCAGATTTTTGATATGTTTCCGCAAACGGATCACGCCGAGGTAGTGGCCCATTTAAGCTTTGAATAGGCTCAAATTGGGCAATCAGGACCGCTATCCGCCGAACTTAATGTGCGAGTAAAATCACATCATAGGCCGGTTCTTCATAGGGATGAGCTTGTCGCATGGCTTTGATAGCAGACTGCAAATCAGGCTCCAGACAAATCATCTCTAAACGATATTCTGCCACGGTTTCCACCTGGTTTAAGGTTCCAATATGGGGCTGACTGCCCTGCAAGGGGCGAAACTGACCAAGTCCTAAGACTTCCCAGGCGCAGCAATCATAGTTCCCAATCTTGCCAGCCCCAGCTGCAAACATCGCAGATTTGACCTGTTCTTTGGCCGCCTCCGGAACAAACACACAAATTTTGTAGCGTCTTTTCGCATCCGACATCGCCTTCATGGCCTTTCCTGTTATACAGTCGCAATAGAAATTCGCAGAAGTCACCTGCTAGATGAATAGCGAGGTCGCGCCTGCGAAGCCCTCAAGTCTTATAGGAATGGCATGACTCCTGATGCAAGCTGGCTCTTAATCATCCTTGTCTTTTCTGTGGCCTTGTCAGTCCTACTTTGGAGCAGACGTCGGATTGGCACGCTCGCGGCGGCGGAGCAGTCGGCAAGACAATCCCAAGCCTTAATGGCCCAAGAGCGGGATCATGTCGCCGCTCTTCTAGCTGCTACGAAAGACGATCTGTTAGGGCTTCGTCGTGAAAATGAGCAATTGAAGCTGTCAGAGGTAGAGCAACGGACAAAACTAGAAGCTGAGCGACAAAATCTCCAAGTTCTGCAGCAGGTGGTGGAAGAAAGCAAAACGCACATGCTGCATCATTTCAAATCGCTAGCCTCGGAAACCATGCAGCAGTCCAATCAATCCTTTATCCTGCTCGCGAAAGAGACTTTGCAAGCGGTCAATCAAGATCAAAGAAATCACTTGGATGCAAAAACGACGAAAATGGAACACAGTTTGGAACCCATCCGCGAACTCCTGCAGCGATTTGATCACAAAATCCATGACATCGAAAAATCCCGTGTGGATGCCTACTCCTCTATCACCACACAGATGTCTTTTATGCAGGAATCCAGCGAAAAACTCCGGAGTGAGACGAGCAATTTAGTTCGCGCGTTACGAGCTCCCCAAGTGAAGGGTCGCTGGGGCGAACTGCAACTGCGGCGTGTTATTGAAATGGCAGGTATGGTGCATCATTGCGACTTCTGGGAACAAGTGCAAACCAATCTGGATGAGCAAAAGTTACGCCCTGACGTCATTGTCAGGCTACCGGGCGACAAGACGATCGTCATCGATGCCAAGGCGGTGATTACCGCCTATATCGATGCCAGCCAATGTGAAAAAGAAGAGGATCGCAAGGTTTTACTTGCAGAGCACGCTCGACATATTCGCAGCCGGGTGCAGGATCTCAGCCGAAAAGCTTATTGGCAGCAGTTTCCCAACACACCGGAGTTTGTCGTCTTATTTTTGCCTGGGGAGGTTTTTTTCAGTGCCGCTTTGGAGCAAGATCCATCTTTGATCGAGCAAAGTGTGGATCAGAGAGTGATTCTTGCCACCCCCACGACGCTGATTGCGCTCCTCAAAGCGGTGGCTTATGGTTGGAAGCAAAGCTCCCTCGCACAAAATGCCCTGGAAATCAGCGCGCTCGGCAAAGACATGCATAAGCGGCTGGGCGACCTGGTCGGTCACTTTACTCAACTCGGTCAGAAACTCAGCCAGTCGGTCGAGGCCTACAATCGCTCCATTGGTACCCTGGAAACGAGAGTGTTGGTCAGCGCGCGGAAATTTCAAGAACTCCGGGTTACGGACGAAGATTTTGAGCGCCTCGCTCCCATCGATAAGGCGGTACGAGAAATGGCGCAAATATCAAGCGAAGCCAGCGCTAAAACCCTGGATTCGGTCTGAAAGCTTCCCATCATAGAAACCAATCTTGCGTAAGGACAGCCTATGAAAGTCAGAGTGCAGGCGCCCAGCAATATCGCCTTCATAAAATATTGGGGTAAAGATGATCCCAGTCAAAACTGGCCCAGCAATGATTCGCTTTCTATGTCCCTTGCTGCTTGTACCACCGAAACAAGTTTGGAAGTAGCGGAGCAAGATTCTTTCACCTTAAACGGTGAACGGATCGATCTCAAACAACACCCAAAGATTCTTCGTCACCTGCAGCGCTGCAAGGAGAATTTTCAATGGCATCAAGGGGCGCGCCTGGTCACAAGCAATTCCTTTCCCACCGGCTGCGGGATCGCCTCCAGTGCTTCTGGCATGGCCGCCTTGACAGCTGCCTTTGCGGTGCATAGCTGGGGTGCTCTTCCCCAGCTGGGTCAGAGCGGTGAAATTCATCCGAAATTAGCTGAGCTGGCGCGTCTTGGGTCAGGAAGCGCCTGTCGAAGTTTGGCGGGTGGCTTTGTCCATTGGATGAGAGGAAACGACGCCCAGGACCAGTCCGTGTGGCAAGTTCTGCCCCCGCAGCATTGGGATTTGCGAGATGTCATTATTCTAGTATCTCAGAGTGAAAAACAGATCCCGTCCAGTCAAGGGCACTTGCTCGCCCAAACGAGCCCGATGTATTCCTTCAGGGAATCCATCGTTGCGGAGCGCATGAGTAAAGCCAAAGATGCCTTAATGGCAAAAGACATCTCGGCGCTCGGGGCAATTTTGGAATCTGAAGCCACCGACATGCACGGAATCATGTTGACGCAAAAGGAGCCTCTTCAATACTTTTCGCAAGATACTTTAAAGTGGATTGCAGCCATTCGGCAAATCCGACGAGAGCATGGCATCCCCGTTTATTTCACTTTAGATGCCGGACCTAATCTTCATTTAATTATGGAAAAAGAGCACCAAAGCCAAACTGTCGCCCTATTGACGGATAAATTCGGTCCCTTCCCCCATATCTCTAGCGGGGTTGCGGAATCTCTCCACTACCATATTGATACGTAACAAATTGTTTTATTTAATAAAAATCTCCGAGTGGTCTTTGCGACGTCTACGAACGTTTAGCGTCGAAATTCCCATCGCCTTTTGCTACAACAAGGTACCACTGGGGATCCGTTAGGTTGGCGGCTAAAGCCCTTTTAGGAAATTGTTTTGAGGAGTTACATGTTAGCTTCGTGTACCGCACCAAAATACAAGCGCAGCTCGTCTGGGAGGATTCCTGGAAAGGTGATCCTAACAGGGGAACATGGAGTTGTGTATGGCGCACGCGCATTGGCAATGCCATTGAGTACAAAAAGACTTTCCATGGAAGTCGAGGCTCAAGAAACCAACTGCCTCATCTCTATGAATGGCAAAAATGTTTCGCCCTCCGTTTCAACGTTGGTTGACCAGGGACTTCAACTTTTGAGTTTGCCAAAAGTGCCTCTGCGCTTTCGCGGTCACTCCGATATCACCATTGGTGCAGGACTGGGCTCGTCGGCTGCCTTCTGCGTCTCCATCGTAAAATCCCTCGTCAATTTGTTTGACTTAGTTCTATCTCCCTTGGATCTGGCACGAATTGCGGGTTCTATGGAAGCCTACTTCCATGGAAAACCATCGGGATTAGACACGACTGTCGTCGCTTTTGATTGCCCCATTCTCTTTCGACGAGAACACGATCCGATCCCTCTCGATCTTGCGCGAGGAGCGCCTGAAATTGCACCGGGAATGCATCGCTGGCCATTTGTTCTTGTCGATAGCTCCATGAGATCTTCAACAAAAGTCATGGTGCAGATTGCTTCTGAACACTTCAAGGGCCAGGGTGGTGATCGACTTATTGAACAGTTTGATCTCAGCACGATGAATATGATGCAGGCCATGTATCAGGGGCATTTAAAAACCGTCGGGGCTATTATTGATCATGTCATGTCCCTCCTGCGAGAAATTGGTGTCGTCAATGCCTGTCTTCAGAATGTGGCAGATGAGCTGAAAGACCTGGGAGTGCTGGCGACAAAGCCCACCGGAGCTGGCGGTGGAGGATACCTGTTAACCCTTTTGAACCCACAACATTATCGCGAGCAACTGCAGGCCATTATCCATCAATTTGGTCGGGAGCGGGTTATTGAGGTGATGAATTGATTAAGATTTCGATCGCTTATAGCCCCGACTCCGACGACTCCTTTATGATGTGGGCCCTGAAAAATCGCCTCGTATCGTGGGGAGAGTTCGAGTTTGAATTTTACCGAGATGATATCCATCAGTTAAACAAACTGGCCTTGGAAAGAAAATTTGATATTACCGCCATCAGTATGGCCCATTACCCATCCATCGCTCAAACCTATCTGCTGCTTCCGGTTGGGTCTAGCATCGGCGAATCCTATGGTCCTGCGCTTGTCACGACCAGCAATTCTCAGTGGCGAAATTTGGATGACCTCAAGAGTCGTCGCATTGCTATCCCCGGAAGAACCACTTCTGCCTATGTGGCTGCGTACACTTTGATTGGTGATTTTGATGCGAGGGAATTCTATTTTAAAGATATTATGAACGCCGTCATGGATGGCGAGGTCGACGCGGGCATTCTCATTCATGAAGAGCAGATGGATCCCACCCGCAATGGCAAGCTGCGCAAACTCGCGGACTTGGGTCTGCTTTGGCATGATCGCTTTAATACCGCCCTCCCCCTCGGCGGCAACGCGATTGCCCGTGACATTCCGCAAGATCAGCGCTCTCGGTTAAGCGAACTGCTACAGGCCAGTATCGTTTACGGATTATCCCATCGTGGCCAAGCCATCAAAGCGGCGCTGCAGGAGTCCGCAGCCCCCATTGACGATGGCTTGGCTGATCAATATATTAACCAATACGTCAATCAGCAAACCGTTCACCTTGATGACGCTATGAGCAAAGCTGTTTTTGATTTTGTCAAAACAGCTGCCGCCATTCAGAATCGACCGATGGCCATCCATCACGTGCAAGATATTTTTTCAAATTGAGGGGACCCGCACGCTTTCAAGGTTGCAGGGACCGCTTAACAAGAAGGTAAACATGCAGTCCACTTATCTCTTAGACCGAATCGCTACAAAGATTGATAAAGGTGAACGAATTCTTGCCACCGAAGCTTTGGCGCTTTTCCAAAGCCCGGAGATCCTACCCATTGGCGAATTGGCCGAATTAGCCAATCGCAAAAAAAATGGCAATCGGGTTTTTTACAATATCAACCGGCATATCAATCCGACAAATATATGCGCGCTTAGCTGCAAATTCTGCTCCTTTTCTAAAAAGCCAGGTGAAGAAGGCGCTTATGCGTACACCATGGATGAAATTTTGCAAAAAGCCCAGCAAGCTCTGGACCAGGGTGCCAGAGAAGTTCATATGGTCGGAGGTCTCCATCCGCGCTGGAAATACAGTCATTACACCGATATGATACGTGAAATTAAAACTCAATTCCCCACCCTGCATATTAAGGCCCTTACCGCTGTAGAAATTGATTGGCTGGCAAAAAAAGGACGTAAATCCATTGCCGAAGTACTGGGTGAATTGAAAGAAGCGGGCCTTGACTCGATGCCCGGCGGGGGAGCGGAAATATTCCACCCTGAAATCCGCGAAAAAATCTGTGACACCAAAGTCCCCGCGGAGCTTTGGCTCGATATCCATCGCACCGCCCACAAGATGGGTCTGCGTTCCAATTGCACGATGCTTTACGGACATATAGAACAGTTTTTTCACCGCGTGGACCATATGCAGCGTCTCAGAGACTTGCAGGATGAAACCGGCGGTTTCAATGTCTTTATTCCTCTCGCGTTCCAGCCCTTCGACAACGAGATGAATATCAATCGCTATACGGCAGGCTATGACGATCTGAAAACCCTTGCCGTCGCCCGGTTATTTCTTGATAATTTTGATCACATCAAGGCGTATTGGGTGATGTTGGGCCAAGACACCGCGCAATTGGGCCTCAATTTTGGTGCCAATGATCTCGATGGCACGGTAACCGAAGAAAAAATCTCCCGCATGGCGGGCGGCCGAGCGGGTATGGTCATGAGCCGCAGCAACATGGAAGCCTTGATCCATGGCGCTGGGAAATATGCTGTGGAGCGTGACACTCTTTATCGACCCATTCCCGCTGCTTCTAGCAAGTCTCCTGGTCTTTCTGCGGCTGCGACCTTGGCAGAATTGAAAACGGGAACAGAAGCGAAAACGGGAGTAGAATCGAACACTGGAGCAGCAGTTCAGCCGGCCTGGACATCCCAGATCAAAAATCGAGAATCTAAATCCATCCCTTCTTGGTTAATGACCTCCGGGTCAGTGTTAGATTTGTACCGATGGGCGCAAAATCAAAGATCTCCTTCGGCAAGGGTTCCGAACCTTTCCAGTGTTTTACAGCTAGCCATTCATTGGACAGATAGCTGGAGTCTGCAAGACGCAAAGCATGTCTTTCAGGCCACCGCTCGGGAATTCGCGCCGTATAGCACGGAAACCTTGCCCATCTCCTTGGAATTGCCCCTGCAAATCGCAGCTATTGAAAAAGTCACACGGTTTGCAAAAGGTCAACAGTGTGCAAAAGATCAGGAGCCTGCAAAAAATCAGCAATCTTCCGAGTCGCAGCATCTAGCTGATTTTCAGAACGCCGACGATCCCTGGTTAGCCGGAGTCATCCTTAAGGGCGACCTGACGACCTTTCTTGCGGATCAAGACCTTGAGCCTCATTTGTCATTGCTCGCAAATGTCACGCAGAGCCCCATTTTAATCGATGATGCTTTGTCCGTGGATTTGAGCCCCTTCGCTCATATTTCTCAGGACTTTTTGGCAAGGCGTATACAAGCGCACCAAGAATTGCACCGCCGCGATATTCGCAGCATTCTAAGTTGGAATTTATGCCTTCCCGAAGATGCTTCCGCATTCTCATGGGACGCTTTTGCCCAGGCTCTGCAGTTGATAAAAAAAGCCACGAGTCATCCGGCCTCGGGATTTCAGGCTATTAGCCTTACGAGCTTAGGAAAACACCGCTTAAGTGCACTGGAATACCTCAAGGCTGCTTTGCTCGCCCAATGGGAATTGGGCGACGTGGTGGAAACCCCGCTCTTGGGCTTGCCAGCCTATCAAGGACTGGATGCTTCGAGACTGGTCGGCTTGTATAGTTTAAAATACGCCCCCTTACTTCCCTGTTTCGGTTTACGCCGTTTAGGAAGGCTAGATCCGGCCCAACTGGATATGCCAATGATTTGGCGTGAACTCACCAGCAATGGCCTCTATTCCACTGTGAGCGCCCCCGGCGAATCGAAAGAGACCATCGTGCAGTTCACCGACAATACGAATGTCGCACAACTTTTGCATCGCCCCGACGCTGCGAGTTTCAGCCATCCAAGAAATGGCGAAGACCTATCCTGGATGCAGGCCGAATGGGCTGCCACGCACAGAAAAGGTTCTCAAGCACCTCTACCAAACTAAACTCAATCCGTTATTGGGATCTTAAAAGATGGAATACGGCCTTATTATCGATTTGGAAACCAGCGGGCTGGATCCCGCTGTTGATGAAATCATCGAAATTGGTGCTGTTCTGTTTGGGATACCCAGCAGCGGGAAAAACGCTTCCGTTATCAAAAGTTACGGTGCTTTGGACGAGCCCTCCAAGCCCATATCTCCTGAAATTCAGCAAATCACTGGCATTACCAACGAAGCCTTACAAGGACAGCGTATTGAGTGGAATTACGTGCAAGCCTTGGTCGAGAAAGCTGACATCCTTATTGCGCACAATGCCCCCTTTGATCGAGGATTCCTCCTTAGAAGGCCCGAACTTAAGGTAGACACCAAACATTGGGCCTGTTCGCTTCACCATATCGCCTGGAAAGACCACGGATTTAATACCTTATCTCTCAATTACTTGGCCTGCGATCATGGTTTTTTAAACCCCTTTGCCCATCGAGCGATCTTTGACTGCGCTACTACTTTTCGTCTTATTCAGCCCTACCTCCGGGAACTAATCGACAGCAGCTTTCTCAACTACTACCGAGTTTTCGCCAACGCTGCACCCTTTGAGTGCAAGGATCTCCTTCGCAGTCGTGGCTACCGCTGGGATCCCGATAAAAAAGTGTGGTGGAAGCGAATAGCAGAATCTAAATTAGAAGAAGAGCGGGAATTTCTCGGCTCCTTGGTCTACCGCGGCACTCCGAAACATCAGGAAGTGCCCGACGCCTTCTGGGAGTGATCTTCGTTCGCTCATAGGAAAATGCTTGCCATACGGAACCACGATGTTCAACCTCAGCTTCCTGAGATCCTTAAAAAAAAAACGCCCTCTTGTTAGGATTTACCCCTGTCTTTCTCCTCCAGAATGAGCCGAGCTCCGCTGCCCCCCAAGCGGAAGTTCAACCACCTAGCAAGTCTATGGCAAATTCTACGACCCTCGAGAAATTATTGGCCCGTTTAAATGAGCCGCCTGGTTCCTTCTCTTCAAGCACAAGCCCCTACACCCATGAGATGGGCGAGAACTTGCAGCGCCTTTATCATGAAGAAGTCAGACTCGCCAATGCCTCCATCGACCGCAAATTGCCGAAACCTGAAAAATTTCGGCTGATATTCGGCCTCTTAAGTCAAAAGAACAAGCAAGTGGATGACAAACTCTCGGCCTTTGCTCGCCAATCCACCAAAAAAGATTACGGAAATATCGCGATGGAGGCCTTTGCCCAGCTCAGCAACAATGCCGTTACAAAAAGAGGGTCGCATCCTCGTTATGATCCGTCGGGAACCATTGGTTATTGCTTTGGCCGGGCTGCCTATGTTCATTACCTGCTATTGCGAGCTGGGGTGCCTCAGCAGCACATTGCAAAGATTTTCGGCCTCGGAAAATTGAAGTGGGAGCAGGGACTTTGGGACTACCATATGGCGACGATGATCCCTGCTGATGATGGCCAATGGCTCGTCATTGATAATCTCTTTGAAAAGGTGCTTACACATCGGGAATGGATGGAAAGGGTCGCCCAATTCGACATCAAAAAAGACCTATCGCAGGTTCGCTTTTATGTGACGGACCCACGAAAGTTCCAACCCGCTTACGCTCAATACAGTCTAAGTAACTTTAACATACCAGAACTAAAGGATTTTTTTGATGACCTGTTGAAAGCGTTTCCAGCTCTTAACGAAGAGGAGAAAGGAACAGGTGAAAAAAAACCCGGACCTAAGATCCCTTAGAGGCTTGAACTCTAAAGCGTCCACAAACAGGTTCCTGTCGTCCTTTGATCATGTCTCCCTGTTGGGATTGGGCTAAGATGGCGTTGTTGTCGGGCTTGAGATCTTTCCAGATACAGCCAATCTTAACAAGCATTGAAAAGCTAAGGGGAAAACCAATGAAAAAGACCATCGCATCACTCGCTCTGTTTGCATCTGCATCATCCGCACACGCTCTTATGATCGACCCACGTCTCAATCAAACCGGAGAAATTACGGCACAAGGCGTTCCGATGCCACAACCCACAACCTTGTGCCTATCTTATAACGAAGATCAAAAAGGCCAAGTCTACTTGGGCTCATGTGATGAAACAGAGCGCAACCACCTTTACAGCCTGCCAATCCTCGAAAATGGCTGCGCTGAAGGTCAAGCGGCTTTGATCACCTACGAGATAGAAATCAAATCCTGCCCAACTTTTGTTCAGCTGTAATATCGCCGAAAACGAGAGGGAGATATCATGGATTCGAGCGTTCACTGGCCCTATGACGAAGTCACATTGAAACCCTATGAACAGGGATTGGGTTTTGTCATAGAGACTCCGTGGATGAACACGAAGATACAGGTTGCCCAAGATCATCTGGCCAGGGTGAAAGCCCTGGCTGACAAATTTTCTTCTGGTAAGCTCGGTCCGGAACATTTGGGAGAGATTAACTGGCTCTTCCGGCCCCTGACGGCACTACCGCTATGTTACACCTTGCCACGCCGAAGTTGGCCCTCGTCTTTGGACCTTCATCGCGTTCAAGATCAGAGACTTCAGGGGCTAGATCCAAGATCCTTTTTGCTGGCCTGCACTATCGAACCTACCCACGCTAGCGATGCAGAAAAAGTCTCTCGCGATCTCATTTTTAGTGGAGATTGGCGCTGGGACATAGACGGTGCGCTACAATTTGCCAAGTCGGATGGAGGTATTGATCCTCAGGCTTTCTTCTCTGTCGCCAGACGTTACCATCTCCTTAGCGCCGTGGAAGACAACCAAACCCAGCAGCTTTATAACCATGTTCGACAATTATTGCCGGATACCCAAGCGTACCAAGACGCCTGTGCTTTAATGGTGCGGCAAAACCACTATGTGACGGCCCGCTGCCACGATGCGCTAAAGCCGGCTCTTGAACTCGCCCAAAATGCTCGAACCCTGGTGCTAGATTTTATGGCTGCAGAGCAAGGCCACGACCGTATCCTCGACATCGCCATCAAATCCATGGGCACGGCACCTGAGGCCATACCTGTCAACAGCCACACCATGATTCTGATGGATCTATTGCAATTCGCCGCGCAAAGAAATTTTCTTGCCTTTGCCATGGCCGTTGATTTCTTTGAGCGTAGCTCCTATCAAAACGCCGATCCCCTAGCCATGCTGCTTAGCGATGGTGGGATGAAGACCGCAGCTAGACAAATTAACAAGCATATGGACATCAATGATGCCGGTGGGCATGAAAATATTGCCGTTCACTTCCTAAATTTCATGGGCCCGGTTGAGCAGAGCTACGCCGAGGAAGCTTTGCACCTGGCCGAGATCATTACCCACGTCATGAACCGCATTTCCTTTGGCGTTCAAAGCCTTTTAAATAACAAAGCTTAGAGGCAATATCTGCCTAGCTCACACTCGGCAAGCCTACCCTACCAATTTTCTCCTATTACCTAGTATTATAGACTCTATTGCCATCAAAAAATGACATGGAGTCACTATTGGAAGCCAGGAAACTGGATCATTCCTCTTCGCCAGATAAAGACCAGCTGCTGATCGAGAACTTCGTGCAGCTGCAAGCGGCCTTGCTATCCCATGAAACATTCCAAAAATATCATCCCAACTTGAATGCGATGCAGGACATCGAGCTTCGCAAGGATTTGCACCTCATAACCGTGACCGCCGATTCCAGTCGCATAGGCATTCAGAGCATTGAAACCTTTTCTGAGAATGCCTTCGCGATCTTTGGCGTTCAAGACACGAATCCTTCACCGCCTAACTGCGTGCAGTACATCTATCCCAATTCTAACTTGGCCGCGGTGGCCGCGCTCTTAGAGAATATCTTTCAGTTACAGGGTCAATTCCATCTTTGGAAGTCCCAACAAAAAGATATTGAATCCACCTCCCATGACGTTAAACAGATCCTCTCTATCTCCAGGATTCTCAATGGCGAACGCAACTTAGAGAAATTACTCTCGTTGATTCTAAAAAAAGCAAGAGAAGTCACCGGCGCAGACGCGGGTTCCATCTATACCCTCGAAAAGCCAAGCAACAAGACCGAGGATTGGACCCTCCATTTCCGTTATACGCAAAATGACTCTATTACCCACAATCTCTCCAAGTTCTCCATGCCGGTGACGGAAAAATCCATTGTCGGAAACGTCGTTTTGCATAAACAGGCGATCAACATCCCCGATTTGTATCAACTAAGCCAAAACCCTGCCGACAACCCTTTTGGCGCCAAGCATGATAAATCCTGGGACCAGAGAATTGGCTATGAATCTCACTCCATGCTTTCCTTGCCCGTCTTCAATATTGCTCACGAAGTCACCGGCGTGATTCAATTGATAAACCGTAAAAACAAGCCTCATGTCACGCTCGAGTCAAACGAGCATTTCACCGCCCATGTCATCCCCTTTGATGACAGGGATGTCGAGTATGGCCTTATTGTGGGGCAACAAGCAGGTATCGCTTTAGAAAACGCCGCCATGACGGAAGAAATCCAGGCTCTTTTCGACGGCTTCGTCAATGCGTCCGTCACCGCCATCGAACAACGAGATCCGACCACAAGTGGACACTCTCACAGAGTTGCCTCTTTGACTTTAAATCTTGCTAAAATTATCGACAGAACTTCGAGCGGAATCTATACCAATATCAAGTTCACGAATGATGAGCTGAGGGAAATCCAATATGCCTCATTGTTGCATGATTTTGGCAAGCTCGGCGTCAGCGAACAGGTTTTGGTGAAAGCCAAGAAGCTTTACCCTTGGGAGTTTGAGATTGTCACCCAGCGCTTCGAGTATATTAGAGCGATGATTGAAATCGAATACCTTAACAAGCGTATCGAGTATCTGGAAAATCCCATTCATTTCCCCGATGGGTATGACATTCATCACCTGCTGCACGAGCGAGATGACAAAGTAAAAAAACTTATTGAGTTTACGGATTTTGTCAAAGGAGCTAACGAGCCCACCATCCTCGAACAGGGGGGGTTTGAACGCCTCAATGACATTGCCGGTCACAAGTTCTGCGACTTGCACGGGAAGTCAAAGCCCTACTTATTGGACAACGAACTGGCCGCCTTGAGCGTGGCAAAAGGTTCCTTAACCAGAGAAGAATTTTCAATCATCCAAAGTCATGTCACCCATACCTACGAGTTTCTTAGAAAAATCCCGTGGGGGACGCGACTCTCCAATATCCCTAATATCGCCGCCAAGCATCATGAGTACCTGAATGGTTCGGGTTATCCCCACGGCGCGAGAGGGGAACAGATCCCCATCCAAGCTCGCATGATGACTATTTCGGATATATTTGACGCCTTAACGGCTGCGGATCGTCCCTATAAGAGGTCCTTGCCCTTTGAAAAGGCATTGGATATTTTGCAGATGGAAGTCAAATCCGGAAAAGTTGATGGCCAACTCCTTGAGGTCTTTATCGAGTCAAGGGCTTTTGACGTTATCAAAGAATCATAGCGGATCTCGTGCCCCATGCCTGACCAAGCCAGTAGCTCTCTCGATCTTGAAATCCTGTTATCTGCCTACTGCCAGGGCTACTTTCCCATGCCTGACGGCCCAAAACAGCTGATCCGCTGGTATCGCCCAGATCCTCGAGCCATCTTACCTTTGACGGCCTTTCACGCCTCCCGCTCACTCATAAAAAAAATTCGTCGCGCTGACTATGAGTGGTCGCTCAATCGGGCTTTTACCGAAGTGATGACGAAGTGCGCCGACAGACCTGATACCTGGATCAATCAAGAATTTATCGTCAAATACACCAGACTGCATCAAATCGGCTATGCTCACTCTCTAGAAATCTGGTGCTCGAGCCAATTGATAGGCGGCGTCTACGGTGTGGCCATCGGCGGAGCCTTTTTTGCAGAATCCATGTTTCATCGAGAAACAGATGCCTCTAAACTGGCTCTTTTTCATCTCGTGGAACAATTAAAGATAGCTGGTTTTGCACTCTTAGAAGTCCAGTTCCTCACCTCACACCTGGCCAGTCTTGGTGCCATAACAATATCAGACCAGATCTATATGGAGCGACTGGGGCAGGCTATCCGTTTGCCAAGAACCCTGGCAGCCAGTCAGCTGTCTGCTTTCTGATGCGCCACTTCTAAGCTGGCCGTCCTTCTGAGTTTGCGGTCATTCTAAGCTGGCCGTCCTTCTAAGCTGGCCGTCCTTCTGAGTTTGCGGTCATTCTGAGCGAAGCGAAGAATCCCGAACCACCTGACATTCCTCGAGATTAAACACAAGCTTGACCACGTCAATTCGATATGTCATCTTGTCACCGTCTTTCAGAAAACGGTCTTTGAGAAACATAGGAATCTTTATGAATGGGAATGGGCTGAGACTTCGAACGTTTATTGCTTCCCTCATATGTTGCTTTCCTTTAGCGGTCAGCCCCGCGATCTATGCAAGTGCTTCGTCGCTGAAAGCGGTGTTTATCTCTCTCGATGGCTTGAATCCTAGGCATGTGGCCCAAGTTTCTCAAGAAACCAGCCAGCCCTTGCGCAAAAACGGATTATTGGACCTTTATTCCAAGCACTTGCTAACTTCCCACTTACAACCGGTTATGCCTGCATTGACCGCCACGAACCATGCCAGCCTCATCACAGGTACGATGCCATGGGACCATGGCATCTCTGGAAACGTGGTTTTCGATGGTGACACGGCTAGTTCTGGATTTGAGACGCCACTAAAGACAGAAAGTCTTTTTGAACGTGCTGCGGCCAACCAGTGGCAGATTTTGAATCTCGCCTTTCCTTTTGCTGCCATGCATAAAAACCTGCCTCAGATGACAGGTATTAGTTTTCCTGAGGATCGCTACTTGGGTTCACGGGTGGAAATCCCATTGCGATGGATGGCACCGACTTCCTCCACTGTGACTCCCGACGCATCGACCTTTTTCTTGGAAGACGTGGCCATCAGTTACAAAATCCATTTGGTTTTGAATCAAGCGACGGGAGAAAGTCGTGAGCTTTTCATGAGAGTTTATGGGACACAGGACCAGTTGACCGAGGCCATCCTTGATGACGATCAAGACGATGCCAATGGAGTCCTCGCGCGATTGTCCCTGGCCGACGCTTATATTGCCTCCCAGCGAGTTCTTTTCAAGGAATTGGATGCTTCTTCCGCCCTGTACCAAAAAACGCGCCTGGTGTGGTTTAGCGCGGAAAAGCGCAATGGCGTTGTCCAACTCCTTTCCTTATCCAGTGCGACTTATAATAACGCCTATCCTCCGGCTTTTGCAGCCCAGCTTGAAAAGGAAGAATTGATTTGGCCAGGTCGGTCCATTGGGTATGTTTCGGAGTTGAGTGATTATTTGCAGCAAAGTGCCGATTTGGATCGCTTCCTGATTCAAGTAGGGAAACTGGCTATGCAAAGCCAAAATTTTGACTTGCTGACCTTGTACCAGCCGCTGCTTGATAAAGTGGGGCATGGCTTTGAAGCTGATATCTATGGGGCTACTCCACCCAAAATTGAATCCTGGGTACATGTTTTTAAACCATCCTATGAATTGATTGACCAGCATCTTGCCGAGTTATTGCAGGATATCGATGATGATGCCGTCATTAGCATCAGCGGAGATCACGGGATGATCCCTGTCCAAAAGCGGATTTTTGTACCCTTCTTTAAAGATCCCGAGGGATTGCGAATCGTAAATCTTGGTGCTAGCTGGGGAATCCAAATGAAAAGCACAGCAGATCCACTACCCCAAAAGGCTCTAGACTGGTTCGCGCAGATAAAGGCATGGAATCTAGGATCTAGCACGGCTCCTCGTGCCATGCAGCTGGAGCCTGGCCTCTCGTGGCAACCCATAGACAAGATCTACACTCGCGATCCACTCCTTTCGCCCGACCCTTGGGACTTTGACCAGTGGCCTTTCGGTGATGTGGATGCTGTGATCGTGCCAAGTCTCTATGCTGTCCTGGCGTTTTTCCCAGCCGAGGCCGCCGGCACAGGTCCCATTCCCGCAGACTGCAGCCACGACACCCGGGACCCCTGTGTGGTGGGGATTGTCGGCGGTGGAACCCACGGTTATCATTCTCGGCACACGGAAGCGTCCACGCTTTGGATCTTACGTGGGGGAGCCCAGGGCGTCGCCCTACCCGACCCCGCGAGCAAGCTATGGACCACGGCCGATGTTTTTGGCGTCTTTGTTGAGCAAGCGGGACTGTGAACGGGGACCCGTCATTCATAGGCTGCCAACAGCTGGTTGACAAAGCGCTTGTTCGGATCAAGTTTGGCTTTTAAGGCGAAAAATTCCTTGGCCCGCGGATAAGCTTGCAAAAACTGCTCACGGGTATTGTAAACCTGATAGGGCAGATAGTAACTTCCTCCAACCGATAGCGCTGCGTCGACCATTTCCACAGTCCAGGTTCGCACGACCTCCTTTGCTGCCTCGTCGGTCTCCTGTTGATAGTAGACAACCAAGGCGAAGACTTCTGATTTCGCCCAGGCTAGCAGGCTCCCCGGGTCAGGATGGGCGTGTCGGACTGAGACATTCAGAACATTGACATGATGTTTTTGCAAGATCTCACGCATTTTTGGATGGAAATCCTCAAACCGCTCCACTGGCACGAAGTACTCTCGAAGCGCAAAGGTCGCCTTTTCACGGGAAGATGGCTCTAGCTCTCGCGCATCATGACTGGCCTCCCAATTGCGCCAGACGACCCTTTCCTTGGCATAATACAGGGGTTCGAAGACATGCTTCCGTAACCATTTCCCGATATTGCCAGCGGCAATGAACTCGGCCAGCCTTGGTTCCCATAGGTAGTGCCTATCTTCTGGGACCAAGCGCTCATCATGGGTGAGCGGCAGATCGGTTGTGACCCAACTCACTGCCGAAACATCTTCATAATCCGGCGGATAGATGTTCGCGTTGTGAAAGACAACATCTTTCTTATTGCGAATGGACTGCTGAAAATAGCCACGATAATCTTTCACATTCATGGTCTCACGCTGCTGCTGAATTTTGACATTGTCATCTAGCAAGAGCGTTGCCTCAACGATGACCCCCAAAGCTCCGTAGCCACCGATCGCCCCGTAAAAAACCTCGGTGTTTGTCTCTCGACTCGCATCAATGACGTTGCCATCCGCCAGCACCAACCTAAAAGACTTTACTGAAGAAATAATGGGGCCTTTTCCCACATAGCGTCCGTGCACATTGACGCTCAGCGAACCGCCAACAGTAAAATTTGCATAAGATTGCATAATCTGCACCGACAGATTCAGTGGATCAATGACCTGCTGGATTCCCCTCCATGTCATACCAGCCTCTACTTTGATCTCCTTTTTTTCTGGCGAAAACTCAAGCACCCGCTTCAATTGCCGCATATCGATGTGGAGACTGTCCGGGTAAGCGATCTGCCCACCCTGGCTGTAACGCCCGCCTCCAATAGATACCTGACCGGTGGATCCACTCAGTGCGGAAACGATTTCCCCCACCGTCCTCGGTTCTATGACTCGGGCGACCTTGATCGGATTGAGACCGGTTATATCGTTTATGATATTTTTTTGGTCAACATTCAGCTCGGAAAAAGGCGTATCTTCACTGCTACCAGCGCTGCAGGAGGCCATCAAATATATTGCAACGACGTTAAGACCGACAGTGCGAACCAAAGGCAAACTCAATTTTTTTGTGAAATTATCCCTCAAAACAACTCTGTTCTTGTTATCATACCAGTGAAATTTCGATCGTGCCTTGCATTTCAAGCTCGCCCAATGAGTTCCACCTCGCGATAATCGCAGACTCAGAACCATTGGCCCTGATCCAAAATAGAAACCTTCACCATAAGCGCGAACCAATTATTTGAGCTGCCCGGCTTAAATAGGACGGCATTCAGCTGACGCAGACGGCACAGGTGTCCGATTCCAATGGCGGCTCCCGGATCTGGTCGCGTGTCTGCTTGAAATCTATCGTTTCCATACTAAAGCAAAGCAGCTTGCCTTGGGGCCAATTACTTGAGGGGTCCTAGGAGCTTAGACAAACAATGTCATAATACTCAAGAAATTTGGCGTCTTACCGATAAGAAAATGGCACGCTGTCGCATGAACAAAAGGTAAGACCATGAAACCAATTTTTTTGACGACCCTACAAATCATTTGTACTCCTATTCTCATAATGGTCGCCATCAGCTGTGCTGATACTAATTTTAACCAAGGTGGTTCTAAGCGTGCGCCGGTTGTGGATGACGACGATCTTAAATGTGCCGACATCGGTGGCGAAGCCGTCCCACCCAAGGAGCTTTGCGATGTCGGCTCGGCGTACCCTACTGACCCTTTCGCCCAGAAAATTAGCTTGAAGGTGGTAGCCCAGCAAGACGCCGTCTTAGCCCTCACTCATACCGACCTTAAAAATAGCGCTGCCTCCGGCGAGTTAGCTGGCGACCTCATTGCCACAGCAAAATATGATGGCTCAGGCAATCTCATCATTGCCACCGATTGGCAGGATATTGGCAAATCATGGCAAGGGACCTTCGCAAGTAGTTCTGAGGATGATGCACCTTCCATCACTTACGATATTCAAACATTTCCTCCAGAGGTAAAAAATCGGCAATGCTTCAAATCCAATCCCGTCATTGGGGAGGTTAAACCTACCGAAAAATGGCATTGGAACGGATGGGTTGATCCCCTTACCAACAAGCGTTACTACCTTACCTATAGTGCTCCCGCTGCCGCAGATCTCGATAACGATGGCAAAGTTGAAATCGTCTCCGTGCCATCAACCACCAATTATAGCGGCGTGAATGGCCCCGTCGTGGTTCTTAATGCCGAAACTGGTGCCGTTCTTTGGAACACCATGGCCGCTGGTCTTACCGGTGCGGCCGTTAGTACCACCCCCGCCCTCATGGACTTAGATAATGATGGCAATGTTGAAATCGTCGCAGCTAGTTTTGTTGCTAACACCAGCGTTCAGAACATTACGGTGTTTGATTACAAAAACAAAAGCGTTCGAGCCAGCTACTCTGAGAACTTTATCTGTAGTACCTATTGTATCCCAGCCGTTGCAGACATCGACGGCGACGGTGCTCCCGAAATCGTGGCCGGCAATGTGATTCTTGACAAGCAATTAAACCGCCTTGCCTATCTTGACCCTCCGCCTGCCACTGCGGGAGGTTCACCCACTCTGGTCGATCTCATACCCTCAAAACCTGGGCTCGAAATTATTGTCAATGGTTCTGCAGTCTATGACAACTTGGGGAAACTAGCCTGGTCTGGACTTTGTGGAGGATTTTCCGCTGCCAGTGACTTGGACAAAGACGGCACCCTAGAACTCGTTTGTATTGGGGGAGGCACAGTCTATACTTATGCTTCTGACGGCACCCTTAAATGGCAATCTGCCATTCCCGTACCGGCACCTGGAGATCCAATTTTAGCCGGACTGCCTGCTAAGACTGGCGGTGGTGGCGCACCCAACATCGGCGATTTCAATGGCGACGGGAACCTGGAAATTGGTACTGCTGGAGGTTATTACTATAACGTCTTCAGTCCCACGGGCGAAGTCGTTTGGAAAACGGCCACGAAGGATTACTCTTCACTCAAAACCGGCTCAACTCTCTTTGACTTTAATGGAGATGGCAAAGCGGAAGTGGTCTACGGGGACGAAGATAGCCTAAAGATTTATGATGGCACTACTGGACAGGTTTTGTGGTCGTTTGGCTTGCCTAATAATGCCATGTGGTCAGGAACTCTATGGGAATACCCTCTTATTCTTAATATCGATAACGATTCCTCCGTCGAAATCGTTGTCTCATCTCCGGGCGTCGGTAGTGCCCCCTCTAACATGGATGCAGGGGGCATTCGCGCCTTTGATGACCCGACCAACCTCTGGGTCGGATCGCGCAAAGTCTGGAATCAATTTAGCTACTACCCAGAAATTGTTTCGGATCAGGTGACCGCCGTCGCGTCCCCGCTCGCTCCTTCGGGGTTTCGGATTAACAGCCAGAGAATTGACCCTAACAACGAAAATATGACCCGCGTCAAGCTCCCGGATTTAGGCGCTATACCGCCGCAAAGCATTCAAAATGCCACCGGTGCCAACAGCGAATTGCTGTTTTTTGTCTTCAATCGCGGCGAAGCAACGGCCGCCGCGCATCTAAAACTATATGATAGCGCTTCCAACGATTTGATCGCCGAAACAAAAACCAGCACATTCTTTAAGACTGGCATCGGTAGCGTTGAACGTCTCACCTTAGATCGTCAAATTGATGCAAAAACCGAGCTGCGACTGGAAATCAATGTTGATGGCAGTGAACTGACCACAGAAGAATGTGACGTCACTAACAATAAAATCACCTTCAAAGCCGCCAAATAATCAAGGTAGCTTCCTTGCCCGTGAGAAGGTGCTCGGGAAGAAAGTGACTCAAGCCAGTAGCGCTGATTTCAATACCACCAGCGACGCTGCAAATGAGGCTTTTGCATCGACCCACCCACCTATGTTCTAATGGTAAAACAGACAGAAACCAGAGAACAAGACGAGGGGGGATGCTATCTTGCGACAATTTCTAATCTTTACGGCATTTTTTGTTTTTTCTAATAGCTGCAGGCATGACCGAGTCTCTCAAACCATGTCCGTGGACTCGGTTTGTGTTTACAGCGGCAGTGAAAAATACAACCTGTTCGCTAATCCTGATCTTCAGCAGAAAACAGAATTCTACCTTGATCCTCAAGATGTCGTAAAAGTCTATGAGCAACAAGGCGAAGCCATCTATGTCCATTGGCAAGATACAAACTCCCCGAATGTCAAAGGCTGGGGGGCCAGATCTATGTTTACAGGAGAATGCAAAGTTGAGGTTTCTGCTCCACCCCCAACAGGAAATGGTGCTTCCGCTCCTAACCATGACCCCCTGCCCGTTATCAAATTAAACTTCATTTCTTCGAATGAGCACCCTGATCCTTTCTCGCCCAATGGAAACTACTATGGTCCCGGTGGTAACAAGCCGGTTCCATCTGGAATTGGCAACTGCAACTTTGCCGCGAACTACTTTGGCAACGATACGGCCCAAGCAGAATTTTCCATCGCGAAATCCGGACAGGTTCAACTTAGTCGACGTATCCTGATGGACATTTCCGGTGGTTGTAGCCGGGTGAATGCGCTCAAAGGCATGACGATCGCGACCGATGATGGCCAGGACAAATTTACAAATATCGGAAG
>JBIKVD010000192.1:0-8241 GCA_044357055.1 Oligoflexales bacterium
AACGGTACTGCTTGGGCTTGTACCCCTGACGCTGATGCCGGTGGGGATATCACAGGTGTCACAGCTGGCTCTGGTCTAAGCGGTGGTGGTACCTCCGGTGCCGTGAGCCTCGCCGTGAGTGGCGTGACTTCTGCGATGATCACCGATGCTACGATCGCAACTGCTGATCTTGCAGATAGCTCTATTAATAGTGCAAAGATTGCTGACCTAGGTGTTGCAACCGGTGACCTTGCAGATTCAGCAATCTCAACGATAAAGATTGCTGCTGCAGCAGTAACTCCTGCCAAGATTGCCGCATGTACTACCACCGGTGATGTTCTAAAATGGAATGGTACCGCGTGGGCTTGCGCTGCAGATGCAGACGCGGGCGGCGATATCACGGGAGTCACCGCTGGCGCAGGTCTAACGGGTGGCGGTACCACAGGCGCCCCTACCTTATCTGTAAGTGGCGTTACTTCAGCCATGATTACCGATGCTACCATTGCCACCGCTGATCTTGCCAACGGCTCGATAACCGTCGGAAAAATGGCAGCCTGTGTGACGACCAACCATATCTTAAAGTGGAACGGCACCGCTTGGGCTTGCGCTGCAGATGCAGACGCGGGCGGCGATATCACAGGAGTCACCGCTGGCGCAGGTCTAACGGGTGGCGGTACCACAGGCGCCCCTACCTTATCTGTAAGTGGCGTTACTTCAGCCATGATTACCAATGGCACCATTGTTTCCGCTGATATTCTGGACGGAACCATTGGCGTAGCAGACATTGCACAAAACGGTTGCACAACGAACCAGATTCTATCTTGGAATGGAACGGCCTGGGCATGCACCACGGATTTCACGACGCCTGTGGTGAAGGCAGCCAGCGCCAGCGGAATACAAGTTCGCGATGATGGTAATATCGTCGGCTTATCGGTAGCTGATGGCGGCACGACAACCGTCGCAAATAATTTGACAGTTTCTCAACCAAGCGGTGGTGTGAGCGTTACCGACCAGGCAGGGGGGTATAGGCTCGCCGTTGCTTCAGCGGGAGCCATTAGTATTGGTCAAACCTGGACAATCGATATAGTGCATTCCAATGCCGATATTTACCGTCAAGCTATCACAGATATCATGATCGTCTGTAACTCAGGTACCAATATGGTGCCGAGAATGCACTATGCTGCAAACATAGGCTGGATGTCGCCAAGTTCCATCAACGCTCTCATTTATGCCCAGGCGGAGCACTACAGAAACGTTGGGGCAGGAATCACCTTTACGGGGCCAACGCTGATTACCAGTGGTTTAAGGTACACTATTGCACCCACGACTCACGCCATCCAAGCGAACCGTTGCATGGCTTCCATAGAGGGTCTTGCAACCACCGGCGCTTTTACGGTCACTAGCACCATCAACTAGGCTCACTCGAATCAATGGCTTTTGCAGTACTTTGGTCTTACCGCGGAAGTATCACAGTTCGAAGCGGATTCCCTGAGCGAGCGGCATCGCATTGGAAAAATTAATCGTGTTGGTTTGACGACGCATGTAGGCCTTCCAAGAGTCTGAACCAGATTCTCGGCCTCCTCCTGTTTCCTTTTCGCCTCCGAATGCACCGCCGATTTCCGCCCCAGAAGTACCCAGATTCACATTGGCGATACCACAGTCGGAACCACCTGCGGCTAGGAATTGCTCTGTCTCTTGTAAACGATCGGAAAAGAGAGCTGAAGACAAGCCCTGGGGTACATCGTTTTGCATATCAATCGCAACCTGAATGTCCCCGCTGTATTTAAGCACATAGAGAATGGGCGCAAAGGTCTCTTCCCTCACGATGGAACTTTGCTTGGGCATCGAAACGATAGCCGGCTCGACATAAAAAGAAGAGGGCCGCAGGGCTGTCGACGGCAGTGGTTTACCGCCCCAGATTCGTTTTCCACCCTCTTTTTCGGCCATTCCTAAGGCTTTTTGCATTCCAACGACAGCACCTTGATCAATGAGCGGGCCCACATGGTTTTGGGCGTCCAGTGGGTTGCCGATGCGTAGTCCCTCGTAAGCCTTCTTTAAGGCAGAAACGACTGTCTCATACAAACTCTCGTGGACCAAAAGGCGGCGTGTGGTGGTACAGCGTTGGCCACAGGTTCCCACCGCGCCAAAAACAATGGCTGGGATGGCTAGCCGAAGGTTGGCATGAGGGCTGAGGATGATGGCATTGTTTCCTCCTAGTTCTAGCAAGCTTTTGCCAAGTCGCGCAGCCACAGCTTTGGCGACGCTCTTTCCCATGCGTGTGGATCCGGTGGCGCTGATTAGAGGTAGGCGAGTATCCCCAGCCATGGCCTCTCCGATATCCGAGCCTTGACCAATGACCAAGGAGAAGACCCCCTCTGGAACTTGATTCTCTTTAAGCACTCTCTGCAGAATTTGAAAACAGGCGACAGCTGACAAAGGGGTTTTCTCACTCGGTTTCCAGAGCGTGCTGTTACCGCAAACGGCAGCGATCATGGCATTCCACGACCAGACGGCGACAGGAAAATTAAAAGCAGAAATAATCCCGATGACCCCTAGCGGATGCCACTGCTCGTACATGCGATGATCGGGTCTTTCAGAGTAGAAAGTGGATCCATGCATACTGCGAGAGAGGCCTACGGCGTAATCGCAGATATCAATCATTTCCTGAACTTCACCCAAGCCTTCCTGCAGGGATTTGCCCATTTCATAGGAGACCAGATGCCCTAAGTCGTCTTTTGCTTTGCGCAGTTCATCGCCAATTTTTCGGACGATCTCACCTCGTTTTGGTGCTGGCCATTGACGCCAAGCTTGGAAGCCCTCCTGGGCGACCTGCAAGAGGGACTCGTAGGACTCCTTGCTGGCAATAGAGGCACTACCTATCAAATGCCCGTCTACCGGGGACGTTATTTCAAGGCGCTGCTTGGACTCGCCGAAGGATCGGGTTCCGCTAAAGCAGGAGGCAAATTGAGAGTTCACTTGCAGGCGGGTAAGGAAGGACTTGTCCATAAAAATACCTCGGAATTCTATAGGGTTCGGCGGTAAGATTTGTTACAATTGCACGCTTTCAGTCTTGGAAGTCTATCATAGTGGGAGATGAGATATGAATATAGGCATTCTAGGTTCTGGTGTCGTGGGTGAAACGCTGGCTAACGGCTTTTTAAAGTACGGCCATTCAGTGATGAGGGGGTCTCGCAGTCCAGAAAAGCTGGCTTCTTGGGCCTCCCAAACAAAAGGTCGGGCCACGACCGGATCTTTCGCAGATGCCGCCAAATTCGCGGACATAGTCGTTCTCGCGGTTAAAGGCACCGCTGCAGAGTCGGTTCTCTCGCTTTGCGGACCTGGAACCTTGGATGGGAAGATTGTGATCGATACCACGAACCCCATAGCCGATGTCCCCCCACAAAATGGGGTGCTAAATTTTTTTAGCGCCATGAATGACTCTTTGATGGAACGTCTGCAAAAACAAGTTCCGAAAGCCCACTTGGTAAAATGCTTTTCCTCGGTGGGGAGTGCGCTGATGGTTAACCCCAGTTTTGGCGCTACGAAGCCCAGCATGTTTATTTGTGGTAATGACGAACGGGCAAAAGCAAACGTAAAAGAAATTCTCATGCAATTTGGGTGGGAGACAGAAGATATGGGCTCTGTCGAAGCAGCCAGAGCCATTGAGCCCTTGTGTATGCTGTGGTGTATCCCTGGCTTTCGATCCAATCAATGGTCTCACGCTTTTAAACTGCTGAAATCCTGATCGGGCGCCACAATGTGGCATAATAGTAAAACAATATTAGACTGTTAGATCCCGCGCTTAAGGTTTTTAACCCCCGTCCGAGTAGAACTTATGACAGTAAAGTGAAGACCAGCTCTGGACGGCGGGACCATATGATCCTATTTCATCGACAACAACAACAGAGCACAGCGACGTCTGCGTTGCTTTTGCTTATGTCCATCTCCTTGAATGGCTGTGGTCTTTTCTTTCGTACCATCGCGGTCGATCCCGATAGTGAATCGAATTATGCGACCGTTGATGTCACAGGGCAGGATGAGGACGGTGTGCTAACCGCCATGGTCACGCCAAGTTCTGATTCGGCGATTCGTCTAACCGCAAATACGGAGGGATCCATCGCTGGATCCTCTGTCACCTTTCCACCCGGGTCTTTGAGTGTGGAAACAGAAGTCACCGTGCAAGAGGGCCAATCTCTGGTGGCGACTGAGATTTCGGAAGCCCTAGGTGTCGAAAGTACGGCTCTGACCCAAGCCGGGCCAGCTGTGGTGATCCAATCGGCAGCTGCGGTCGATGCAGTAGAGCCCTTTTCCTTTGCTATCAGTCTCAGTGATGGTGCGAGCCTCAATGATGCCGGGAGCTACGCGGTGCTTTATAAAGTCATCCGCTACGACCAGGGTGGGCAATTCTTTGTGGGGATCATTCCTACCAACCAAGTCAAGGTCGTTGACAATACCCTTGTCTTTGACACCCGTTACTTCGGCTCTTACCAGGCGATCAGAGTCCCAGAAGAGGTGCAGGCAAAGATCGAAGACAAAGTTACGGAAAAACCCATTGTTGTCGCGCAGCCTGCGGCACCTAATCTTCTTGATATTCTTGCACCCGGTCAACGAGGGGTGGAGATCCCGGAGTTAAAAGCGGGAACGACCTATTACTGGCGGGTGGAGTATGTGGGTCCGGAAGGAACGGTACTCGGACGCAGTGTGATTGGGGAGTTTAAGACGCGATGAATAGCCACAACTTGATGATCATCAAATTAGCTTATATGTTGGTAGGCTTGAGCACAGCCTCACTGGCTTACTCTTCCTCGCCGGCAGGAGAGCGCCGCTTTAAGTCGTCCTTTAATCCCGATCGTAACGAGTTCGTGACCACTTCATATTCGGTTGGAATGAGCTACCCGCCACCAGAAGCAAAAATGATCTTGCGAAGGCATAATCACCAGGGGAATACGATTGGTATGGAAACTCTTATAGATATTTCCATACATGGCGGCTCCGAGTACGGCGGTACCCATGCGATCGATTTCTTAAACAAAAAGATTCTTTTAGCTTATTGTGCAGCAAAGAATGAATTCGGCACCCTCTCCTATTCGCTACAATATCAAATGCACCGATTAAACGATTTTGGGTATATTGCGAATTCCAATAAGGAAATCTATAAAGGTTCTTCATGGCAAGACAATTGTAACCACGAGGATGCAGAATATCACAAAGGTCTCGGCTTATATCTTATTGCATGGAGATCAAACAGCTCAATTAGCGGTCAGTTTATCGACGCGCTTGGAGAACCGAGTGGTGCGCCCTTTGTCATTGCTAGCGCTGCCAATTCCTCAGTTTTTCGCATTGTTGCTGACCAGAAGGTTGGAGGAAAGTTTTACGTCCTTTATTTTAATAACCAGACTGCGTTACTGTCCGTCGTCGGCACCAATCAGGTTCCACTCGAGACTACTATTACCCTGCCAAATCCAGCTAGTCATCAGACTCAGTCAGGTGATCTCGTTTACAATTCAGCAGATCAATCACTTCTATTTTTGGCGCAGCACTCCTATTATGACTCGGGTTTATTAAATTATGTCTGTCGCAGCGATACCTATCGCATTGATTTATCGGGTATAGAGCCGAGCGCGCAAACACCTGCCCTATTTGGGTTTGCATTTCCGCAACCTTGTCATCCGACAACCAGAATAAACGCGGTTTTAAACCAAAAAATACAATCAATCGAGTTATTTACTAACGAACCTGTACCTCAAAGCAATCCCCCCGCCTACGCGATCAGGCATCGATCCTTCAGTCTCAATCGCGCGCCTGCTCAGGATATTGGCCCGTCCTCCCTGGTTCCCGATACAACTTACCCAAATTATTTTGATAGCAAAGCTGCTGTCAATACGCTTTGCGGCAACTTTTTAATAGCATCAAGCAAAATGATCAATAACGCATTTGTTTATACTGACAGTAAACGTGGTCCCATTTGTCAGCCCTCAGTTTCTAAAGACCAAGCAAACGTGACTTTTGCCCCAGCCTTTGTTGGATCAAAACTGCCACCAAAGACCATCAAATTTCGCGCTGATTTAATTGACACGACTTTTGGTGCGGCCTCTTTAACGGGCACTCACGCAAATACGTTTAAAATTACAGCTGACACCTGTTCAAATGCAGCTGTACTCTTTAAAGGAGAATGTGCAGTTAGTGTAGCCCCACTTGGCGCGAATGCCGGGCAGTTTGAGGCGCAACTTCTGGTGCCTGTGACTGGCGGTAACGCACAAAGTGTAACTATCAAATCGACCTTCTCACCTCCTCGTGTGATCAAGTCTATTGCTCCCGATACCAAGGCCACAGATGTAAGATCCCAGAAAACACACCTGATATGGGAGGCAACAACGGAGACGCAAGGCGGACAATATAAGGTCACCATTTGCGAGAATCCAAATGGTGTGGACTGCAAGATATTGACGCAGCCCATCCTGCGCCAACCCTAATCGGATAGCGGCTACCCTCCCTATTCCTTTTCCCGATTTTGTGAAACAATACCCAAAATAAAACTACTTTTATGTCAACCGCCCCTAAGGAGCCCAAATTTGTGAGTGTTCCGAATTTGCTAATTAATTCGACGGCATTTCTAGCTGGGTTTGCCATCATGGCCTTCGAGATTTTGAGCACGAGGATTTTGGCTCCCTATTTCGGAACCAGTATTATTATTTGGACGAGCGTGCTTGGCACCATATTACTGAGTATGAGTCTTGGCTATTGGTGGGGAGGAAGGAATGCAGATCGCCATCCTGGGGGAGCTGCATTAATTACCTTCTTGTTGTTTGCCGCAGCATGGATGGCTTTAGGTAGCTCTTTCGAGTTTCAGTTGCTGCAGGGTTTAACAGAATGGACTAGCAATCTCTATATGGGCAGCTTTCTAGCAGGTCTCTTGTATTTTGCTCCAAGCTGCTTTGCCTTAGCAACCGTCACCCCGATGTTGATCAAGTTAAAGCTACATTCGCTTGATGAGACAGGGAAAACGGTAGGTAGAATCTACGCGATTTCCTCCATCGGCAGCATTTTAGGGACATTTTTAGCTGGGTACTTGTTCCTCGCGATGTTTAGCCATCGCGCGATCGTACTGGGGATTGCAAGCCTTCTGGTCATCAATGGCCTGGTTTTATGGGCGGCAATGGGTCGTTCCTTAACGGGGCCAGCTAATCTGGGTACAAGAATAAATAGGTTCCTTTGGCTTGCGGTTTTTGGGGGAGCGAGTCTCTGGCAAGCTTTTCCTGATGAAGTCTTCAAAGATCTTCACACCCAATACAGTCGCTATTGGCTGTATGACCAGACCGATGAGCAGGGCCGACATTTGCGGATTCTGGATAATGGTCGAGCAGGGATCCAAGCAAAGATCGATGTGCGAGATCCTCGCCACTTGATGATGGAGTATTTGCACTATTTTCGACTTGATCAGGCTTTTAGAGCGAATCTGGATCATGTGCTTATGCTGGGAGGGGGAACTGGCGTCTATGCGCGGGATTTGCTCTACCGGTTTCCAGCGATCAAAATTGATTTGGTGGAAATTGATCCTGATTTGACGAGCCTTGCCGAAAAATACTTTGAATTGCAGCCTCATCTCCAAATTAAGGTGTTTCCTCAAGATGGGCGTTTGTACCTAAATAAGGTTAGTCGGAGTTATGACGTTATTTATCTCGATGCTTTTAACGGCCTTCACGCCCCTTTTCATTTGTATACGCTGGAAGCAATGGAGCACATTGGTCGAGCCTTGAGGCCTGGAGGGCTTTTTGTTGTCAATCTGGTGGCGCCGGAGGATCCCCAAGAGAATGTGCTGATCGCGTCTGTCGTAAAAACCATTGCTCAAGTTATGCCGGAGATAAGGCTCTTCCGACACTCGCGAAGTGTCGTCGGAAACTTGGTCAATTACACGATAGTGGCAGGGAAACAGAGATTGGAAAGCTTAGTCTTGGACGAGCAAGATCCGCAGTGGCAACCCCTGTTTGAAACGGAAATCCCACTGGCCCTTAGTGCTAAGGCACAGATTTTACGGGATCAATTTAGCCCCATGGATCATTGGTTAGCGGAAGCGATTTAAAGTGGTTTTACTCAATCCTTCGCAAAACTTGCAGCACCGTGGGCTGATCCCTGACTAGCGGACTGCCAGGCTAGGCTATCATGCTTATTGTTAATATACTGGCACCTGGTGATCACCTTATGAATCAAAGGCCATGAAAAGCGCTCTTGTTTAATCTGGGGAATTTTCTTCACCAGAGCCTG
>JBIKVD010000193.1:0-8237 GCA_044357055.1 Oligoflexales bacterium
GTCGGGCAGGGGTGGGATCTCTAAATAGTTAACGCTGCCCCAGTAGCGTAGGCCAACAGCAATAATTAAGATCAGGCCGCTCACCTCGATAAGAGTACAGACAAGATTAAAATGCATGGACAAGCGAATGCCCCGATAGTTTATCCATGCGAGTACCGCAATATAGCAGATGATCAATACTTCTATAGAAATCACAAAAGGAAGGGCGCCGGCTATGTAACCACCAATGATGCGAGCACCGACGGCAATGGAGGTCAGACTCGAAGCTGCTGTGACCAATCCTATGATATAAGACAAAAAGGAGCGATTGAAAGCACGGTGGATGACATAAGCGCTGCCTGCAGCTTTAGGAAAACGGGCACCAATTTCCGCGTAGGATAAGCCTGTACACACCGCGGCGAGCATACTAGCGATAAAGGCGAGCCAGATTGCGTTGCCGAGTTGGCCGGCAGCTTTTCCAACAATGCCATAGACACCGGCGCCTAACATATCGCCAACACCATAAAGTGTCAGAGCCATCAAACCAACGACGGGATCTAGCTTTGGCGAGTTTTGGGAATGATTGGCGGAAGATGTTTCTGAATATCTCATTTCAGATAGTCCCCTTATAAGTCTAGGATCTATCGCCACCGCCACAGTGTACCTTTGAATCCTACTCCCGCCAACCCTGGCATGGAGAATGGAGAAGGATAACAAAGTCGCGGAGTTTGAAACGGATTGCGTCCCGTTCAGGATTTACAGTTTTTTGAGGTTGGTCAACTGGATCTGGGCTCTCTTCGTTTTTGGTATGACAGCAAAAGTTGGGCGCAATTAGTTCCATTTGATTCGTAATTGAGCGGCTCTCTTAAAGCCTTCGCCAACTTGGTTCTTGTTGCTAAAATTCTCCCAATCATTCTGCCCGTGGTGGTAGCGATACACCACCATAGACATAATTCGCGCAGTGCCCCGATCATTAAACGCTTTGACTGCTTTGAGCGCGTCTTCCACCCATGTGCCATGGGCGCTATCATTCCAACCATCCTTGGGATTGGCTTCGGTGATGAAAATAGGTTTACCTGCCGCCCGAGCATGAGTCGTGATGGCGTCACCCTCATTGAAGAGGAAAAACCCGGATTGGCCGCTACTTGGTTTTGCATGCACTGCGAGACCATCAAAATTAGGAATGTGCTGCATCATGTCGTTAAAATACTGCGCTGTACTGTAATCGCCAGAGGCTGGAGAGAGCGCCGCTGGGAGCACAAGATCATTTTCATGTCCCGGAAGACTTTTGATTAAGGCCCGGGCCGTGTTGTAAAATTTGGCGTAATCAGCTGGGGGAATCGCTTTGGTTTTATCATAGGATTCAGCCTTTCGATTAGGCTCGTTGCCGATAATCCAGACTTTAGCATTGGGGGTTCCGCTGACCATGTCACGCATTTTGCTTAACATCGTGGCTTCCTGGCTGCTCCCTGGGGGTGCTATCGTGCCATCGCCTTCATAGTCCCAATTGAGTCGGGTAATGACACCAAAGCCACGGCTCATCAGATCAATCGCCACAACATCGGGGCCACTGTGATTCGGGCTTTTGAGGTGGCGGTTCATAAGGACCCAACCGCGGTCTTCTGCTCCGGCGGAGAGCATATGCTCGCCACCGTTGTCGTACATGCCCAGGATAAAGTCACTTATGCCGGTTCCAGGCTGTATGTTCGATGGCGCGGGAGTCTCTCCATCCGGTACCGTAGTCGTACCACCGCCACCTGGGGTGCATGCTTCGACAGTGTAGCCGTTGGCCTTCGCCTCAGTTTCCGTGGGGCAGGTTAGGACTCCGCCCAAGCATCGGCAAGAGACTTCGATCTTGTTGCTACAATCCGTTGGAGCTGGATTGAAGAGCGTTTTATTTTTAACTTCACCTTCAGCCAGGCCCTGGCCTGCCAAAGTACAAGCTTGAGGGGCAGCTTCCGCGGATTGCGCCGTAGGAGCTACACCAATAACTTGGGTATCTGCTTGTTTACAGGCACTTGCGACCACAAAAAGCGTCAATAAGGCCAAGAAGGCATGTTGAAGGCTGGAGTTATTGGGTCGCAACATTCTATCTCCTGGTTTAACTTGAACTAGAGTCTCTTATCGGTTTATTTCGGGAAAGCTTTAGGCTTGAGATGGAAAAATGAGCGAAAAGTATCGTTGTTTCATGGCGTTGCCTGTTTGGGAGGTAACGCAGCCCTGCTGGCGCTTGGTTTTGCTTTTTCTTGCTCTCCACGGGACTTGGGGGGCAGCTCAGGGCCAAGAAGTACTATCACCCTATGGTCAGCTAGACACAAAGGAAGGTAAGGCAGACGCAGTTGTAGGCAGTCATCGGCTTCCGGGTGCTTTTTTAGATGCAGCTCAAATGCGATTCTCAGGCAAACCTTCCTTGCTTATTTTCTATTTACTCCCTGAGACAGAAGAAAACAAAGCGGCGGTGAAAAACTTGCCACGAGTCCAGATGGATTTACTTCAATGGGAGTCTCCAACAAAGCCCCTGCAAACGGCGAAGAGATTGCTGTTGTGGGAGGATGCCGTCGGTTTCGATCTTTGTCGGAACGCAAAAGGCGAGACTCAGGTCTTGATTCTACGTTCTCAGGGTATATGGGATCTTATCACCGGATCTCAAGTGTTTGCCAAGGACCATTTATTTTCGAACGGTCGAGCGCAGGGATTCGCAAGGATACCTATGTGTTTTTCAGTTCAATCTCTCCAGGACAAATCCTATCTGATTTTGCCCGGCATTACGGGCTATCACGTTTTTTGGGAGAGTCTACAGCAGCCAGGCTATCGTGAAATAGGAGTCATTCCTTTTCAAGCCCATCAAAGATTAGCCCAAAGATTTTCGGCACCCTTTGAAAATCGTCTAAATTATCAATTGTTTTTGCAGTTACCCGAGATCTTTGTTACGGCAGAGGCGGCGAGTCCGGGGGTGCAATTTATACTGTTGGAACGAACGGCGATGACGGTTTATACGCACGAAGGCCAAGCTGCTCCGATAAAACAGGTGGCTGAGCAGCAGGTTGATTTCTACCAATTTATTGACAAAAGAGAGCAGAGCAATGTCCAAGTCATCAGTGTTTTGGCTTCATGGCAAGGACAACCTGCACTTTATGTCTGCCGATTGGAACTGAGTTTAATGAAACCAAATTCGCAAATCTCTGTCTATCCCCTCCGTGATTTTCGCCTGTCTGCCAAGCCGGCGGCGAGATGGACCTCTGAGCAGGTCGCACTGATTCTAGAGCCATCCATACCGTTGGACGGGAGCGGTACCGGCGGGCTCTTGATTGGTACGGTGGAAGCTGGCTTTGGTACCATGTTCAACTATTTCTTAAGTCGCAAAGTAGAAGTAAGTTTCTTTGATGCCGAGACTTTGCTAACCGCAAAATCCGTTGAGCCCTTGGCCGCAGTCCAAGTGGGCATTGAAACGGACGGCGCTATTAGAGCTAAGGGCGGCAAAGCCTTCTGGGGTCGTTTTGCCGATAGCAAAAGCCGATACGTAGTCATGCCCGAGGACGGCGAAAACTTGACGGCTTATGAGCTGCAAGAAACCACCGGTAGGCAAGGGCGACGATGGTGGAGGGTTCCCATATCTTTGGGACGAAACTTGTACGAGGTTGATCTTAATAGTGATGGTCGGCCGGAATATTTTCTCGCCTACCCGGGCGCCAAGGAAGATCATCTTTTGAAATGGATCATACCGCCCTGGGATCGTTAAAACCTCGAGGACAGGAAAATGAAAATCATTCCCTTGCAATCGGGTAGTGCCGGCAATTGCATCTATATCGAATCTGGGGAGGTTCGCTTGCTCTTTGATGCTGGTGTATCGGGGAGCCAAGTGCAGGAGCGTCTAGCCAAACATGGGGTTGATGCCTTTAAAGTGAATGCGGTGTTTATCACTCATGAGCACTCGGATCATATTCAATGTGCCGGCATTTTGAGTCGAAAATTCGGCTTGCCTCTCTATATCACCGTTCCTACTTACCGCCGTGCGGCCTCCAGGATTGGGACGCCCGGCGTGGGGCAGATTCATCATTTCAAGGCGGGCGCGAGCGTTAAGATTGGCCATGTAACCATTGAGTCTCTTTCCACACCTCACGACGCCATCGATGGGGTTGTGTTCGTCATAGACGATGGATCTGTCAGGTTAGCGATCTGTACAGATATCGGCCATGTTTTTGCAGAGATGCATGCTTTGGTTGGGTCCGTGGATGGATTGTTTCTCGAAAGCAATTTTGATCAAGAAATGTTAAAGAATGGACGTTATCCGGCTTCCTTAAAACAGAGAATTGCCGGTCCTGGCGGCCATATTTCCAATATTGAATCTGCCGAATTGATCGCTAAGTCAGCAGGATCCCGCTTGCAGTGGCTCTATGCGGGCCACCTTTCCGAGGATAATAATCGCCCAGCCAAAGTTCTCGATACCCATAGGCAAGTTCTAGGAGAGCAGTTAGAGATTCAAATTGCCAGCCGCTACTGCGTGTCTCCGCCCATGGAGCTGGCTTCCTTAGCAAGGATTCGAAAAATTGGGCAAGATGTGAAAACCTATTCGCAACCGGAATTATTTCCGAGGCTTTGAAGCTGGGCCTTTGATCCAATGGGGTGAAAAGGTGTGGCATGTCGGTGACGGCAATGGCCATTGAGAGTCCACACTGAAAAGCTCAGGACCTATCGGGCGTCGTTGGTAAGCATGGAACCAGATGAAATAAAATGCCGATAATACAGAATGATGAAAAATCGCTAGATGGGCGAGAAGGCCTAACAAGTACTTTAGAACATTCTCATTCTCGCTGTTGCAGACTATGTAGGCTGCTGTTAACTGGTCTGGGAAATGGCTCTTTTTTGTTGCTGACGTGGCACCTGCCGCCGAAATATGACAAAATAAACTGTTTATCCTGGCCTTAAGTAAGGAGGACTCTATGCAATTCCAAGTTACTTTCAAGAACATGCCTTTCTCCGCATCCCTCTCCCAACTGACTAAAGACAAATTGACCCAGGTTTTTGAGAAGTATGCTTCCGCCAGTACTCGCATCCAGATGGTCTATTGGATCGACAAGGACAAACATTGTGCCCAATGTCACTTAAGTGGGGTTCGTCAAATTACGGGAATTTCCGGATCTACCATCCAAGCCCAGGCGCAGTCCCATTTTATGTATCAGACCTTGGATTTGTTACTTGCAAAATTGCAGAGCCAATTGCGTCGAGTGAGAGATAAGCCGAGAAGCCGTAGAATGCGGGGGCTGCAACTTCGTGCGGCTTTTGCGTCTCCATTTGAAAATCCTCGAATCGAGGCAGATGATTTAAGCAAAAAGGACAAGGCCGAAGTGATTAGTGCTGTTTTCAATCCGGGTTTTGAATCAGAGGCAATGCTAAGCAGCCTAGAGGCGGGCAATGTCCTGCAGTATGAAAAAGCTAGACAAAAATACTATCAGTCTTTGAAATTGCAATTGCGAGCGTCTAGGAGAGAAGTTGAATCCGAAAGGTCATCCGCCTAACAAAGGCGGAAGACAGGTATCAAGTTTCTTCCGAATCTTGAAAACCTTCTAATTCAATGATTTTTTTCAACGAGCGCGTCCAGTCCTTTTCTACCTTAACGTACAACTCCAGATGGACCGGAGCCTGGCAAAACTGCTCTAGACTTTGCCGGGCCGCAATACCGATTTCCTTAAGTTTGAGCCCGCCTTTCCCAATGATCATGGCTTTCAAAGAATCTCGACTCACGAGAATATCTGCTGCAATCTCGACCCGCTTGGGCCCAGTCTCATAGGATTGTATAACAACGGTCGTTTCGTAGGGAATCTCTTTGGAGAACTGTCTAAAAATCTGCTCCCGAATATGTTCCGCAACCAAAGTCTTCATCGAGCGATCCGAGGTCTGATCTTCGGCAAAGAGATGTGGTCCTTCGGGGAGCCAAGGGATCAGGTGTTCGACAAGAGTTTCTAGATCCTCCGGTCGTTTTGCAGATATCGTCAGATAGTGATCCTGCAGATTCAATTGGGGAAGAACAACCTTAGCTTTATCCAAAAATTGGTTAATCTTTGGGCGAATGAGAAATTTTTTGCTGCGATCCATCTGGGTAAAGATCAAAAGGATCTTTTTACCCTTCAATTGATCGGCGATAGCTTCCAAATGCCTAAGGTCGGTCTCTTGAAAATGTTCCATCGAGACGATATCGATCAGGTAGCACAGGATGTCTGTTTCTTTGAATTGCTGCCACGCTTCACGCTTGATGGCCTTTTTCAAAAGGTTGCTGCCTGGGTCCGAAGGAAGTCCAGGAGGGTCGACAAAGATAATCTGCACTTCGCCTTCAGTCCAGATTCCTTTAATGCTTGTTCTCGTGGTTTGAGGTTTAGAACTGACGCCAGAGAGTTTGTCGCCGATGAGGGCATTGAGTAGGGTACTCTTGCCCACATTTGGCCGTCCAAACAAACAGACATAGCCGCATTTGCTTGTCATAAAGGCTCTCCAGTTTGCATTTTTTGCGGGAAAACTTCATAGACACCGAATTGAACAGGGATTCCCCCATTGCTAAAGCGGAGCCTTTTATCATGCTTCATCCTCAGCAGATGCCAAGGGGCATCCAAAACGCCGAGGAGACCCACGCGCCAGCCGGCATAGTCTTGGCGCAGTTTTTGTCCCAATTTTTCCATGAATTCCTCATCTTGGCCCCCCTGCGGCAAGCGTTCCCCATAGGGCAGGTTGGCTATCACTAAGCCAGGAGTAAGGCCGGCCTGAGGTTTCCAAGTGAAAAAGTCCGCATGATGAAAGCTCACCTGTTCATGCAATTTGGCTTTTTGGGCAGAGGATTTGGCGAGCTCTACGAAGCTCTGATCGATGTCGACGCCGAGAATAGGATAGGCGGGGGCGCTAATCTGTCCGCGCAGCTCGTCTTGAATTTGTCGCCAAACGCTATAGTCGAACCAGACAAGTTGTTCGCAGCCAAAATCGTTGCGGCTGCGCAGCAGTCCAGGAGCCCGTTTTTGTGCGATCAGACCAGCTTCAATGGCAAAAGTTCCTGTCCCACAACCTAGGTCAATCAGAGTTTCCTTGCCCTGGTAGCCCGCGTACTGCAGAAGGCTCGCCGCAGTCGTTTCTTTCAAGGTTGCAGGATGACCAGGAAGGCGATAACCGCGCTTATGCAAAGCCAGTCCAGAAGTTTCCAAACTGATCGTAGCTCTTCGGCCCTGCAAGTAGGTCACGACGGTTATCACTGAGTCTTTGGCTCGGAAGGGTGGGCAATCCACGCCTAAATGAGCAAAACTATCACTGATTGCCTCGCGCAGTTTGCTTCCCGCGATGTCTTTAGGCACCCGGCTTTGTTCCTTACTTTGCTCGTAGACTTCAAAGCCCAGAGGGCAATTAGACCGAATCCACTTGGGCCAGTGAATTCTTCGAGCTTTATCAAAGAGAATGCGGTCGCTTCCTGCGGGGATTTCCTTAACCACAGTTAAAATGCGGCTGGCAGAGCGAGTCATCAGATGGATTTGGTAATATTGACGCGGCGTGCAGGTAAACATAACGGAGCGGTAGCCCGTTGTGTGAGACTTTATCCCAATGCTGGAGAGCTCTTCGCAAAAGGCTGTCACACATTCATCGGCGCATATGCCAATTACGTCAATGGATTCGGGATGAATTTGATTCTGGGATTCGTTCAAAGGAACCTCGCTTGACCGTCGCTTATGAAATGGCTCTATTATTAATCTTGACTTTTTATAAAATTATAATAAGATTCGTGTGTTTATTATAGGTTGATTGGTCTGTCAAATTGAATTGTTCGCTCCTAAAGCCTAAGGGAATAGTTTTAGCAGCGAAAACAAAAGGTTGTGACATTGGCCCGAACATGGATGTTTTACCAAACCTAATAGCCCGGGGGTATTATGAAAAAAGTTAATGGTGTTAAGTCGTTCATTTGTGCGGTTTTATTTGGGTCCCTTTTGCCCTCAGCCGCAATCATGGCTGAGATTCCTGAGGAAGGCGAAGAGAGTGTCGTTATAGACGCGTCTTCCCTTGTGTGTGGGGCTAGCCAAGGGCTTTCAGATGACAGTAGCTCGGGAATTCCCAATCTTGCCTCAAGCAAGAATTTAGCTGTAGTGATACCCCTCGATGCCAGCTTTAGCGGAACCGTGAATCCAATCCTAAATAGTCTGTGGGCCCGCGACCAAGAGCCCATTTTTGTGACTCACTCGCAGGGTTATTTTGTCCTTATCTTGAATGCGAAGAAATTGTCCAAATCTGTC
>JBIKVD010000194.1:0-8225 GCA_044357055.1 Oligoflexales bacterium
ATCCGCCGATGAAAAAATCAAAGCTTTGGATCAAGGCTAAGCGGTCCGCCACGTGTGGTGTGAGTCTCTAAAAACCCTAGGTTGACCATGATTGTACTTGGCATTGAAAGTAGCTGTGATGAAACCGCATGTGCGTTGGTTGAGGACGGCAGTAAAGTCCTTTCCTCCTGCATCAGCAGTCAGATTGCTATCCATCAGCCCTTTGGGGGCATCGTGCCAGAAATCGCCTCGCGAGAGCACCTTTCTTGTATTACAACGTTAGCAAACGAAGCCTTAAGCCTCGCGAATTTGAATTGGCAGTCTATCGACGCCATTGCCGTGACTCAAGGCCCTGGTCTGGTGGGTGCGCTGCTAGTAGGGATTTCCTTCGCCAAAGGTCTCGCCCTATCCTTAGACCGCCCTTTGATTCCCGTGGATCACATTCATGCCCACATAGCAGGAGCGCATCTGGGATTACACCAAGACCCAGCAGAACTTTATCCCGCTATTGCCTTAGTTGTCTCGGGGGGCCATACCAATCTTTATGCGATGCGCCACAGCTTGGATTTCCGACTTATCGGCTACTCACAGGACGACGCCTGTGGCGAATGTTTCGATAAAGTTGGGAAGATCCTTGGATTCACCTATCCGGGCGGTCCCAAAATAGAGAAGTTAGCCAAAGGTGGGCGTCCCACAGCTCACCCCATGCCACGCATGATGGAGGGCGCGGAAAATGGCTACATGTTTAGCTATTCTGGGCTAAAAACCCATATGGTGAATTTGATCAGACGTCAGAAAGTCGATTTGTCGCCGTCCGATCTTGCTGATGTGTGTGCCTCTTTTCAAAATGCGGCCTTCTCGCAGATTTCGCGAAAAATCGCCCTAGCGATCCAGGAATTCCAGCCTCGCTCTGTCATCATTGCAGGTGGGGTGTCAGCGAACCAAGCCTTTCGTGAAAAGCTGCAAGAAGAAATTGCCCTCCCCATCTATTGTCCGCAGCTTCAGTATTGTGGCGACAATGCTGCGATGATTGCCGCTGTGGGCTACCAGATTTTGACGAGCAAGTTGCCCTCCGCAAAACATCCATCCCCCATAAATGCTGCGATGGTAGGGAAAGACGCGAGGGGAAAGTTTGACTGGGATGCCTATCCCAAATACCATTTCCAAGGCTAAATCTTCGTGCAGGAAAGCGACACTGATGGTTCAAGAATTTCGCCAGAGAAAGAGTTTAAGCCAGGTATTCCTGAAGGAGTCCTGGCCGTGTACCCGTGTCGCTGCTCTCCTTCGCCAGTCTGGAATTCAAGAAGTTTTGGAAATTGGACCAGGTGCAGGCATCATGACGGTGGAGCTACTGCGCGCCGGGCTGAACGTTACGGCCATCGAGAAGGACAGCCGCCTGATTGATCCCTTACATGATTTGGCTCGCTACAATCGCGAACTCCACCCAGATTCGGGTGACCTCAAAATCATCAATCAAGATATTTTGAAATTTGACTTAGCAGAATGGATTCAAACAACCCCAAGCAAACCAGCCCTGGCAGGGAATATACCCTATAATATTTCCTCTCCCATTGTCCTCTGGATCTTGCCCCATATCGCCGAGATTTCTGTCGCCTATTTGTTAGTGCAATTAGAATTCGCACTACGGTTAGCAGCGCAATCCGGCAATAAAGACTATGGCTCGATCACCGTTTTTGCTCAACTCAGAGCCCACATAAATCTCGAATACAAGGTTAACCGGCAGCTCTTTAAGCCAGTCCCCAAGGTCGATAGCGCCATGATTTCCCTCACGCATAACAAAGCAAACTACCCACAAGAATTACTGGATATCACTGAAAAATTGACGAGACTTAGCTTTATGCAGCGGAGAAAAAAGCTGCGCAACAGTATCAAGTCCTTGATCAAAGATTTCCAGGAATCAGACTTTCCCGTGGATCTAGACCGAAGAGCAGAAACTTTATCGCCGGATGAATTTATTGTTTGTGGAAAATTTCTGCTAGAGCACCCGTCTCTGTAAAAAAGCGGAAAAGCAAAGATTTGTTCAGTCGAAATCCTGCTCTTCAAAATCATCAGGGCTGTAGGTGTTTTGAAAGCCAAGATCAATAATCAGATCACTGTCTTTCACTTTGGCTCTGCAGCTAAGCCGGATATCTCCCGAAAGATCTAAGCCCATCCGATTCAATAAAGCTCTTTCTTCCTCCTCCATAGGCACTACCCCTTGCTTTGGCTCAATGCGCACCGCACAGGTCCCGCAGCGACATGAGGCACAACCGAAGCGAATGGGAATCTTATGTTTACGAGCCGCCACTAAAATTTTGGTGCCGGACTCTGCTGGGATCTCTTGCCCATCTGGCAAAAATTTTAGATTAGCCATTTTCAAAGTCCTAAACGCTGAGGGAGAATTCGCGCAAGACCTGATTCAGCGAGGTCTTGCGATCCGTAGATTCCTTACGCTCGCCAATGATATACGCACAGGCGGTCAATACTTTCTGACCATTAAAGGTTTTCTCCTGGACTCCTGGTACCACCACGGCACGGGCCGGGACATAACCCTTACTCGTCGAGGTTCCTGCCACTCTCGTATCTACTATGGGAGTCGAAGATGTGAGGGTTACATTGGCTGCTAAGACGGCTTCTTTACCAACCCGAACACCCTCGACAACAATAGAGCGCGAACCCAAGAAAGCTCCATCCTCAATAATCACCGGCTGTGCGCTGGCGGGTTCTAACACTCCACCTATGCCCACTCCACCAGAGAGATGAACATGGGCGCCTATTTGCGCACACGATCCAACGGTCGCCCAGGTGTCCACCATAGTTCCAGCCCCGACATAAGCTCCGATATTGACATAGGAGGGCATGAGTACCACACCTGACTCCATAAAAGACCCGAATCGGGCTGCCGCGGGCGGGACGACGCGCACGTTCAACTTCCGATAATTGCTCTTCAGCGGGATCTTGTCGAAATATTCAAAGGGACCGACGGTTTCGCTGACCATGGGCATAATCTTGAAATACATCAGAATGGCATTTTTGATCCAAGCATGAGTCACCCACTCATCGCCTTGAGGTTCGCTCACGCGAAGCTGTCCACGATCCAGGTGGTCAATCACTGCTTCCACGATTTTTCGCACATGGATTTCATCCCGCTTCCAATGCGAATCAAAATCAGAAAATATGGTATCAATGGCGCTCTTCAATGCTGCTACTTCCACGTTGCTCCCCTTTTATGCTGAACGTTCCCCAGCCGGATTTCGTTACAAAATGATTTAGAAGACTTGAACAGGTTAAAAAGCTTAATGACTAACCAGCGCGATTCGCTCCAAGGCGGTACGGATACTCGGCAAGTCCGGAACCATGGCTAGACGGAAAAATCCTTTTACCCCCTCTGACAACCAAGACGAAGGGCTAGCAATAACTCCCTCCTCGGCCAAAGCAAGGCAATAGGTCTCATCATCACCCTTAAATTTTAGCGGCACTTTGGCCCATAGATAGAATGTTTCCTTTGGAACCCGTGATATCAATCCTAAGTCCAATAAGGACCGACCAGCCACCTGCATTCTCTCAACAAAGATGACCCTTCGGGCCTCCACATGAGCGTCATCAGCCCAAGCAACCGTCGCTGCGTTTTGAATGATCACAGAAGTTGCCACACCCATATTGCTACGCGCTTTGGCATGCGCTTGCAGAAACTCCCCATCACCAGCCATGAAGCCACTGCGATACCCCGTCAAGCCAGAGCGCTTGGACAAACTGAAGAAAGCGACCACACCGCTTTTAGCAAATTGAAGCACGGAATTGGGTCTTTGGTCGGCTCCTGCACCTAGGGTGGCATCAAAAGCTGGATCATAAATATCTACGTAGCATTCATCACTCAGCAGCAGAACGTTGTGCTCTTTGCACCAAGCAATGATTTTTTGCAAGTAAAGCGGACTTGCTGTCGCTGCGGTGGGATTGTGAGGATAGTTGATCCATATGGCAGCCAAGTCTTGGATCACCTCCACAGGAAACTCCCAAGGGCGCACCTCGTAGAGGTTTTCTTCTGTAAGGCGGACAGGATAGGGCTTTCCACCTGCAAAGAGGCAGCCGGAGCGATAAACTGGGTAGCCAGGATCTGGATACGCAACGGTGCTGCGACCTCCAGCCCTCCCGACAATCGACAGATGAATATGAAAAATCGCTTCTTTACTTCCGGTACTTGGTAACAGCGTTAAGGAATCTCCATCCACCCCGAAGCGGCGTTGTAAGTAGCCTTTTTGCGCCGCAATCAACCCCGGTATTCCATACACGGACGGATAACTACTAACATCCGGCACCTGCTCGACGAGTGCCTTCTTTATGAACGTCGCGACCGGAATCGTTGGATCACCGGTGCCAAAATCAAAAATCGGCCGTCCCTGTTGCAGCAGGCGCCGTTTGACTATATTTAATTTCTCCATTGGATATTCAGCAAGTTGAGCAGTGACGGGATTCACAGAAACCATAGCAGACCTCGGATTTAGAGTTACCCTGTCTCTACTATGCCGGATTCAATAGGGCTTATCAGTTAAATAATTTCTTACTTGCCACAATTCTGGGAAAAATCTCTTGGAAAGGGTTGCGGATAGATATTTTACCCCGCTTGACCCCCCGGTACCCATCCTAGAACCAATCATCCGCTCTACCATCTGCACATGTCGATAGCGCCACACTCCAATCTTTTCATCAAAATCCAAGAGGCTTTCCATCAATTGATAGATTTCGAAGTACTGGTCGGGATTTTCATAGACTTTCAGCAGCTCCCGACTTACCGCCTCGTCCGCCTGGTAGGTCTCGGTAAAATTTCGCTGCATCACTGACGGAGGAAAGTCGAAGCCCTTACCCGAAAGGTGATTGAGCATGAGATCCCATAATCCTGGCTCACGAAAAGCTTTAGTCAAAGTCTCTTTCAAGGGGTCGGTTTCGCCATGGAAGTTGAGGTAGGCGGGATTTTTGCAGCCCATACGGAATTCCATAATGCGAAATTGAATGGATTGAAAACCGCTAGCGGGATTTAGCAGATTGCGAAAGGTGTTAAACTCTATGGGCGTCATGGTTTCAATGACATCAACTTGATTGACGAGAATATTCGCAATGGAAACCAGCCGACGGATGACCTTATTGCAGAATAAGACCTTCCCCTCAGAGAGATGAGCGATGGCACCATCGACCTCGTGAAGCATTTGTTTGAACCAAAGCTCGTACACTTGATGAATAATGATGAAAAGCATTTCATCATGCTGCGCAGGCGTAGCGACCGGTTTTTGCAGGCTTAGTAATCCCGGAACTTGTAAGTAGGTGCCATAGCTCATGCCTCCCGGTTGTGGAACCGTCAGTTTTTCTTGCATCAGCGCATCTCCCGCCTTTAAATGTGGAACTCCATAACCCCGTCATTTCTGCCCTGCGCGAAACATATCAAAGCTTTGCTCCCATGGCAATTTATAGCCCTAATACCTACGTGCAAAGGTCATGGCTGGTCATATGGTCATATACGGCGGGTTAATTCCCTTCGAGGGCAGTAACTAAGTATCCTTGGTAAAGATACTTAGCCATTCGAGCTTGTCGGTCTGTGCAAACATATCAAAGCACTCAACCTGTCGCAATTTGAAGCCATATTTGATGAAGTCCTGAGCGTCACGCAAAAAACTATCCAGATCACAGGAAACGTAAAGCAAGCGGGGAGCAATATCTGCCGTTAACCCCCCCAGCTTCCAACGAGCCTCTTCTTCTACACCACGTCGAGAGGGATTCAATAGAATCATAGACGGCTTTAGGCCCCAGGAGGGCAACGACTCTAACTGATCACCCACTGTGCCTGCAGCAATATGGGCCAGCCCATTTAAGTCATTTCGGCGAAAATTGCCTTGAGCCAAATGGATAGCCTCCGGGTTCTCTTCAATCGCGACGACCCCATAACCCAGACGACTAAAAATGGCGGCCATGGGACCTACGCCGCAATACAAGTCCCATACAACTTCGCCCTGACGCGTCGCGGGCCCGGCGAGTTGCTCCACGCGGCGATACAACAACTCCGCCTGGTAGTAGTTGACTTGCGAGAAGGAGGTTGGGCCGAATTCAAAATCCAAGCCACAGAAATTTTCTAGAAAAGGATGGCCCCAAATGATTTCAGACTCTTTGCCAAAAATGCGATTCGTGTCCTCACCGTTTATGTTCATGGTAACGGAACTTAGCTTATGCCTCGCTCGCAAATTCTTGGCCAAAGTCTGAATTTTTGTTTTGATCGGGCTACGGCAAACCAGTAGCAATGCCATCGCTTGCGTGGAGCGATTGACGCGAACGGTCAAATAGCGGATATCACCAGATTTATTTTTCTCGTCAAAGGGAGAGAGCGCCAGATCTTTCATCTGCTGTTTCAAATCGACCAGCAGCGCATTGACACCTGGTGCATGTAAGGGGCAGGAACTAATATCTACTAGGTCGTGGGTTCCTGGGGCAAAGAGTCCAATGCCGATGTCATCACCCAGTGGTCTCACCGCGAGCTTACTATAGGATCGGTAGGCCAAGGGACGAGGCGAGGCTGTGGGCGATAATACTTTTGTTTGGCTTAAATCTAAGGTCTGCTTGAGCAGCTGCAGACCTAGTTCGAATTTTGTTTTCAGACCATGTTTATAGTCCAAATTGATAAACTTGCAGGATTGGCACTGAGCTTTAATAAGGCAGTCTTGATTTTGGACCACGCTAGGACGTGAGTTGAATTTTTGACGACGCTGCACAGTCATAGAACACCCATCTCACTTCCGACCCTTAGACAAAGGAATCCCCAAATTTTCAAAGACCAAACAGACCTGATATTTCTAGCAGGATTTGCCTCAGAAGATGAGCTAGAACTACCAGCCATCGTGACCGAAGGGATCTTCTAATAAATCCAGTCAACTAAATCAACTAGCGGCTGAGGATCAGCCTGAAAAGATTTCTTTCTAAAAACCTTTACACCCATATTTTTAGCAATCTTTCTCCATGTTTCCCACTCCTCTCCTAAAGTCTTTATGGAATAGGGGGTGTCTGGGGATTTGCTGCCTTTCGAAAAGGTTAGGTCGTTGAATAAATAGGTCGTGGTGTGGCGTATGGTGCGAAAATCCACTGTTTCGTGGTGTCCCGCCTCCAGCTCAAAGAAAACCATCATGTCACCGTATTTAATGGTGGAAATGTGGGGATCGACCTCATAAAAGCCACTGCGAATCACTCGCCACAACTCGTCATAATTAATCATGGAACGATGATAGCCAGCTTCTTCCTTAACATTGACATAGGTGGATCGAGGAATCGACGGATTTTGGAAGGCGAGCGCTGCATGGAAGCAGTTAAGGCCCCGATACGGGACAAAGCGTCCTACAAACTGGCGAGCAAAGTTCGGCAGGAGATGTTCATCTACAGATAGAGGTTCGCCTTTGGCTATCGCCCCTAATATGGCTCGTCGGTCTGACGGCTGAAGATAGGGAGAAACTTGCTTTAACAAACCATCCAACAAGGAGCCCTGACCTTGTAAGACATCGCTTCGGATCTGAACCTCACGGTGGTTGCGGCCTAACTCCTTGGCCAAAGCTGTCAATTGAACAAAGGGAATCACTGCATCATCTAACTCAACGCGACGCCATGGGGATCCCTTGGCTATCGGTGGTGTTGCGGCAAAGAGATTCTTGAACCACCCCATTAATTCACCTTCTCGACCAGCGCGGGCCAATCGTCGCACCAAAAGACGTAACTGATCTCCGTCCTCCCTCAAGGGTAAACTGACAGGCTCCACGCGGGCATCCTCCCGAGCTTGGTGCAGGCGAGTCTGCAGTACGCTTATCGGCATCTCAATGGGAACCGTCGTCTGGGTGATAGGCAAGCGCATGGAAGGTTTAAAGGCTCGCAGCTCCGTCGTGTAAGGAATTTTTTGGCGGGAAAACTTGGTAGCTGCCGCGGCTGAAAGCGGTAATGCCAGCAAAAAAATACCGCAGGCTAAATTGCGAAATTTCACATCCATCATCCCAAGCTCCCTGCATATCGATAGGATCCCCTTCGACACGGGGGCTCCATGTCTATAGGGCGCTGGTGGGGCAATTTTTACCCTCCCTTGCGAGGAAAATAAGAAGGACTCCCATCAGATAACAATCGCGATAAGATGTGAGGGTACCCTGGACTCCTGGCAACGAATCACCGATAGACAGCCGGCAGTGGGAAGAAACAGGAGAAAAAGTTAATGAGTGACCCGCAAACTAGCA
>JBIKVD010000195.1:0-8222 GCA_044357055.1 Oligoflexales bacterium
TACCGTTGTCATAACCAACCCAACTCACTACGCAATAGCTCTAAAGTACGAGCTTGGTATGATCGCCCCCCAAGTGGTGGCCAAAGGCATCGATCATCTCGCCCTGCAAATTCGCGAAATCGCCAAAGAAGCTCAGGTTCCCATCATTGAGAATCCTCCCGTCGCGAGGGCACTTTATGCCTTATGCAAAGTAGGAACCGACATCCCCGAGAACCTCTATTTGGCTGTCAGTGCTGTCATTAAACACGTCTTTAAGCTTAAGGGTGTGAAAGTCCCTAGCTCAAATAGGAGCGCCAACGTATGAGTTCTCCGACAGCCCTACAAGCCGCGAAACCTGGCCTTCTGCAGATCCTAAAAACTCCGGATATCCAGTTCGCCGTCGCCTTGATTGCCATCATCTTTATGATGATTATTCCTTTGCCACCTTTGCTGCTAGATATGATGCTGGTGCTGTCGATCACGATATCTGTTCTTATTCTGCTTATCTCTGTCTACATAAAGGAGCCCCTTGAGTTTTCCACCTTCCCAACACTTTTGCTGCTTACAACCCTCTTTCGCCTAGCTCTCAATGTGGCGACAACCCGGTCCATCTTGCTGGATGGCGCTACCGGCAATATTTCTTCCGTTATCACTGCCTTTGGTAATTTCGTGGTAGGTGGCAACTATTTTGTTGGTTTCGTAATCTTTGCCATTCTTGTTTTGATCAATTTTATTGTCATCACCAAGGGTGCTGGCCGGGTTGCGGAAGTAGGTGCTCGGTTTACCTTGGACGCGATGCCAGGAAAGCAAATGGCGATCGATGCTGAATTGAACGCTGGTTTGATCGACAAAGCTGAAGCCAGGAAGAGGCGTACGACCATCGAGCGGGAAGCGGATTTTTACGGCTCTATGGACGGAGCTAGCAAGTTCGTCCGTGGTGATGCGATCGCCGGTATTGTCATCACTATCGTCAATATTGTCGCGGGTCTGATGATCGGGATTATCACCCACGATATGAGCTTTGCAGAGGCAGGAAAACTCTACACCCTCTTAACGGTGGGGGATGGTCTCGTGGCCCAGATCCCAGCGCTGATAATTTCGGTAGCAGCTGGTATCGTCGTAACCCGAGTGAACGGCGAAGGGGGTCTTTCGACGGATGTAAGCAATCAATTGCTCCTGCATCCAAAAGCAATCTTTGTTTGTGCCGGAGTGCTTGTCGTTTTACCTATCGTCTCCGGGTTACCTTTCACCCCGATGCTAGCCACCTCCGTAGGTCTCTTTTTTGTTGGGCGATATGCTGAGCGAAATCGTTTGGCCATTGAGTCCGCTAAAATTAAGGCAAAGCAGACCGTCGAGGACTCGGGAAAGTCGGACACCATCGATTCCTTGCTCCATATCGATACTTTAGCTCTTGAGGTAGGTGTCGGCCTTATACCTCTCGTGGATCATGCTCAAGACGGTGAAATCCTCAGCCGCATCATTTCTGCCCGCAAGCAGTTTGCGACGGAACTAGGGATTGTGGTGCCCATGGTGATGGTCCGTGACAACATTCAATTAAAGCCGGGAGAGTACCAGCTCCTCCTACGCGGTAACGTCGTCGCCACCGGATCCCTTATGCCCGATTTCTATCTCGCCATGGATCCCGGCGAAATCATGGAACCGATTCAGGGAATTAAGACCAAAGAGCCCGCGTATGGCCTTGACGGCGTGTGGATCAAGCCCTCACAGCGAGAGGAGGCGAGCTTCCGTGGCTATACCGTGGTAAACTGTTCCACGGTCGTCGTTACTCACCTCACCAAAGTTATCACGGATCACGCGCACGAACTCCTTGGGCGTCAGGAAGTGCAAGCCCTGGTTGATAATTTGAAACATGATTATCCCAAGCTCGTTGAAGAAGTGCTCTCTGCCGACCGCTTAACGCTCGGAGATATCGTTAAGATTCTGCAAAACCTCCTGCGAGAATCCGTCAGTATTCGAGACTTGCATACCACCTTCGAGACCCTGGCTGATCATGCTCGACATCAGAAGAACTTAGAAATCCTTACCCGCTATGTTCGCAAGGCCCTCGGACGAGGGATCGTGAGAAAGTATTTGGGAGGTGATAACAAACTGCATCTTGCCGTGCTAGACCGGGGGGTTGAAGACTTACTCCTAGGATCCCAGCAACACTATGAAGATGGTTCAACTTCCCTCAACATTGATGCCGACACAGCTCACAAACTGTTGACGAACATCAGTAAAACCGTGGCTGCGTTCCAAGCGACAGGAACACAACCTATTCTTATGTGTGGTCCAAGTTTGCGTTGGGATCTCTACAAATTAGTATCTCGCTTCGTTCCTGGTATAATCGTTTTAGCATTCGATGAAATTCCATCAGATATTGTCACCAACAACGTTGGGCGGGTTACCCTATGATGAAGGATTTGGTTTTATGCAGATAAAGACCGTTGAAGCTTTGACCATGAAAGATGCCATGAAGGTCATCAAGAAAGAGCTTGGCCCAGATGCTGTACTCCTGTCTTCACGGGAAAAGGAAATCCCAGGCAAGGAACAAAAATATATCGAAGTGACAGCAGCCTCTTTCCGGGCTCCTGAGCCAAGTGAGCGCGCCCATGTAACCCATGGCATTGCCCACGACAAAGAATTACAAGACATCCACAAACACCTCACTCGTATCGATGAGCGTCTCTCACAATCATCTTTCACAGCTATCGACGCCGGCATTAGCGACATCAAGGCGATAGCCTTGGAATTGTTGGAAAGTCACGCGAAAAAAGATCTTAAAATTCCCAGCTATTTCACCAAAGTCTATTATCAACTGAGAATCATGGGGGTGGCTGAGAACTCAGTTCTATCGATTTTAAATCGCCTGCGTAAAGATGAAAAATTAAAAGCCAGTGTGGAAGAGGGCGCTGAAGCAGCGGAAATCTATGCCCGAGAATTTGCCATACGGAGCGTATACAGCCAGATTAAGATCCAAAGCGGCATCCAACCCGAGGCTGATCGCCTGGGAATCCACTGCTTCATTGGAGCGCCTGGCTCGGGAAAATCATCCTTGATTGCCAAGCTTGCTGGTGCTCGTAAGTATAAGGAAAAAACTGACGTCGCTATCGTCTCCTATCAAACCAATCGCCTGGGTGCCGATGAAAGCCTAAGACTCTATAGCAAAATTATTGGTTGCAGCTTTCAGACTTCAGCGAATATAGGTGATTTGCGAGAGTCCCTCAGCCATGCCGCACCAGGAACCATTGTCTTTATCGATACCCCAGGAATCACCAGCAAGAGTCGCATCGATGAAGACCTTCTGCAACTTTCTAAATCACCTCTGCCCATTGAGTTTCATTTAGTGGCCTCCTTAACGGAGAAGAATCAACAGATTGATCGCACGATTGCCAAGGCCTCAAAACTTGGACTGGAGAGTCTGTGTTTTACCAAGCTGGATGAAGCCCAAACCTTCGGCGAGATCTACAATCAATGCACCAAGTGGTCCATTCCCCTTAGTTATTTTGCGACCGGTGAGGATGTTCCTGATGACATAGAGAAGGCGACGCGCGAAAGGGTCATTCAGAAGATTTTTGGCATAAGTTAGTTTATTTGGCGAAACCAAAGGGAGACACAGCATTGACGAAAAGCACGAACGCGAAAAAATTCCGATGTTTTGAGGTTTTGGCATGAATCATCCCTCGAGCCTCGACTATCGACATCTCCAAGTATCCGGAACGACCATGTGCTCCATAGCCAGCGGCAAAGGTGGGGTTGGAAAAACGGTAACAGCCGTTCACCTTGCTGCGGTGATGGCCCGCAGAGGGCTTAAGGTTTTGCTCATAGACGGAGATATCGGGTTAGCGAACGTGGACATTGTTCTTGGCCTCAAGCCAAAGTACAATGTGACTGATGTCATCTATCGAGGAATTGACTTTGCAGATGTCCTGCTCGAGGGGCCCGGCGGTTTTATGTTAGCGCCCGCCAGTTCCGGAGTACGAGGCATTTACGAGATGAGTGATACGGAGCGTGAGTATTTGGCTCGAGTCATATCTCAGGCGGCCCAGTCCTTCGATATGGTGTTGATTGATAATGGTGCGGGAATAAACCAGAGCGTGATCAATTTTTGCGAGATCAGCCACATGCAGATCGTTGTGACAACCCCCGAACCGCATGCCATAGCCGATGCCTATGCGTTGATGAAAGTCTTAAAGGAACAAACTCAAACCAAGCGTTTTCATTTGATTGTCAACATGGCAGTCAGCGCCGCCGAGGGAAACAAGACCTTTGAAAGACTAAGGAAAGTCGCCAAATCTTTCCTTGACGCTGAGGTGGACTTTTTGGGATCTGTGCCTATGGATCAGCGGATCCAAGATACCATTCTTTCGCGAAATCTTGCAGGGGCGGATAGCAAACACACGATCTCAGGACAAAGTTATCATGGGGTTTGTTCTGAAATTATGGATCGCAAGCGCAACGGCATGCAAACCCCCGGCAAAATACTCTGGTCGAACATGTTGCGAGTTCCGCAGTTGTGATGGATTCGCAAACAAGCCGTGGCTTGATGCGGCAATGGCTTTAGAAACGTCTTTCTTGAAGGATAGCTCATGAAGGGATTGGTTAAGCGATATAAACAGGATACCCAGGGCGTCGATGGCAAGCTCAGGGACCAGCTGATCATGGACTATGCGCCGTTGATCAAGTTCGTCGCTCAGCGCATTGCCTCACGACTTCCGTCCAACATAGATATAGACGACCTCATCAGCGCCGGGGTGATTGGTCTCATGGATGCGATCGAGAAGTATGACCCCTCGCGCGATAACAAGTTCAAAACCTATGCCGAATTTCGTATTCGCGGAGCGATTCTTGACGAGCTTCGCTCGCAAGATTGGGTTCCCCGCTCGGTGCGAGATAAAGCCAAGAAAATCGAAAGGGCTTTTGCTGACCTCGAGCAACGTTTTGGCCGTGCTGCGACGGATGAAGAGATCTCCGCAGAGCTGGGTATGCCCCTGGAAGAATATTACGAGATGGTCTCTAAGGTTAAGTCCATCACCATGCTTTCTATTGACGATATGGTAGGTCCTAGCTACCAGGACCGCAAAAGCCTTTTGGATTGTCTGGAAAACACCAATTCTAAAAACCCGTTTGCTCAGCTGAAAAGCAAAGGCGTGCGCCAGCTGTTGATGCAGCACATCGAAACGTTACCGGAAAAACAGAAACTGGTTCTTTCTTTGTACTACTATGAGGATTTGAATCTGAAAGAAATTGGCAAAATCCTTGAAGTCACAGAATCTCGTATTAGCCAGCTACACACACAAGCCATTGAGAAATTACGCTCAAAACTGAAAGATGAGCTGCCCGATTAAAGGGGGCTAGGCTGTTAATGGCGCCAGAGGTCAGAATTTATTAAAGGAGTCGCATAATGGAGCCGGTCCCCCCACGAGTCGAAGAACCCGCTACTGCAGAAAGCAAACCCTTGTTCAACGAGGATTTGATTTTTAAATACCCAAAATCACAAAAGAAGATGAAGATCGATGTTCAGCCTTATAAATTGAACTTTCTGCAAAAGGAAATCGATCCTGACAAAGTTCAGACGACTTTTCTTAGCCCTTACGGCATCGAATTTCAGGGGCAGGGGCAATACCAAGAAGGCATGCTTCTTAAGATCGACATCGTCATCCCTAACTACTGGAAGCGCAAGCGACAGTTCGTTAACTATTCCCGCATCGATGTTCCAGCTAGCTTTGGGGTATTAGTCAAGGTTCTTCGCTATGAAGAGATCGGCAAACGCGGCAAGAAAAAGAAAGTCGTCACTCAAGTTGTCAATATTGATGAGACGGATGAAATGGTTCTTAAGGGTTTTCTTGAAGAGGCCTAAAAATGAATATGCTCATCATTGCCCTCATAGTCATCGACGCCTTGCTTCTGGGTGCGCTTTTTTTTATGACCAAGCGCCTCATTCAGCAAAAAGTGGTGCAACTGGAGTCGGTATTCGAGGAACGCCAAATCATCAGCCGGCTGCGAGAAGATATCGCTGATTCCCTCGATCAGACCATCAAAGACAATCAGACCCTGCTGAAAAAGGTGCAAAGCATGGCAGGGGAGGCTGAGATGGAAATCCTCAGCGGCAAGGCAAAGCTACAGGAAGAATTATCTGCGATACTTTCTGGAATGTCTGATAGACTCGAACAGCCGCTGGCCGAGTTTCAAGCCCGTCACGCTGCCATTGAGAAGGCCACTAAGTCTGCCCAGCGGGAGCGAGAGCTGCTCGGAAAGGCCTTGCAGCGTGCCGAGCAACTCATCAAGTTCCTCAATCAAGATCTTCCCTATGAGGAGATTATTCGCGAGATTCAGGACAAGAAGTATAGTGACGCACGCTTTCTGATGACTAAGGGTCTGAATCAAGATCAAATCCAGCAAGAGCTCGGCTTAAGCGCTTCCGAGATGCGTATGATCCTCGGCGCTTCCAGTCGGACTTGAAAATGACCGCCCTTTGATCTTTCCGTTTCCTTTCCTCATCGCTGCAGACACCCGCGGGATTTTGATTCCCATAAACCTGCGAATTTGCTAAGTTGTTGCTTAGGCAATCGAAAGTATCTCCAACATCGCGCAAAAAAGGCCTCGCACTCCATGTGGCGCTACCCAGTCAAGCCTTTCAGCCCTAACGGCCGCAGTGGCGCAACCTTGCTTGAGGTGGTTATCGCCTCAAGCCTTGCGGTGATTGTTATTGGTATGGGCACTCTGATGATGGATCGTTTGGATCAAAGAACTGTCGGGATCAGCAACCGGGTCGAGGCAGATCGACAATTGGATAGCATTAGGATTCTTTTGAAAGGCCTCTTAGAGAGGCGCATGCCAGACCAGAACATCTTTCTTGGAACCCGACAATCAGGCGGCGGCGGGACTCAGAATGTCTTTTTTAGTCCCCTGGCCTACGGGTTAACGAGGGTTGGACAACGAAATACTCCTCTCGTACTCAATTTCACCAGCACAGGGAACCTCTGCGGCTCCAGGTGCAGCCGATTTGCCATCAACATTGAGAGGCGTGACTCGCTGCCACCACCTCCCACCCCTCCGAACAACGAGATCCTCTCCACGGAAGTCGAGACACTTGCTGCTGCCGTACCCGCAGGATGGAATTCCAACCTGATTCCCCCTGTTCTTACTTTCTGCAACCAAAATGCCGATTTTGTGACGGAAAGATTTGTGATTTCTATACGAACGCGTAACCAAGCTGGGTCCGTCATTCGTACCCGAAGATTTCCAGGGAACAACCTTAGTCTGCGCTCTGGCCTTTACAGCGCTGCAGTATGTTTGACCCCTGTCGATATTCCCAACATGGACAGTGCGACCTTTGCCAACCCCTCCACGGCTTACAACATTGAGATTATCGGGTTCTATATGAACGCGGAAAAGCGCCCCGCCCTAGCTAGCAGGAATATTCAGATCACGCGACCATTGGCATCGCCGCGGATTATTCTACGCTGACGGAGTTGGGATAGGGCAGAGGATAACGATCGTTAAAGATGAGATGTGTTGCTTATGATGAGCCACCAGAAAATCCCCAAACGAGGACCGAAATCCCAAGCGCTTGCGGGGATGACCCTTCTTGAAGTCATTTTAGCTGCCGGCCTGCTGGGAGTCATTGCAACCTTTTTCGCTCTCAACATGAGTCAACAGTCTCAAATCCACCAAGAAACGCGCACGGGGCAGGTCCTAGTCTCCCAATTAGATGGTGCGATTCGATCTTACGTCACAACGTCTGTGCGCGCTAATCTCCGCAGTTTAAATGACACCAGCAAAAGATGTCGCCCTGATCTTTTGGCCCCCACAAATTGGGTTTATGAAATTATCAGAATCAATCAGGCAGGAAGCCCAAGAAGGGACTTACTTATTGAACCCTTGAGCAACGCCAACATCAATCGTTTAAGTCAATTTGGAAATCCTGACCTCCCAGACCTGCACAAGGAGGTTCTTAAAGAATGCCAAGAGAAGAATTTCCGCTGGAGTGACAACCCGGGTCCAGAGGTCACGCCTTCGTCACGGTCTATGGAGGCCTGTCTGCTCGTAAGAGGGCTACAAGGGGCGAACTTTAGCGCCGACTTTGACAAACGGTTGGGCATTTTGGTCAGACTTAAGCTTAGTTGGTTTGATCTCTTGCAGAGAGATTTGCCGGTACGTTGCGACTATTTTTACAGCGGCTTTGGTCGTTCCAAACAAGTGACTGTCACGTACACAGGTTATTGGGGTATTCGCGCCTC
>JBIKVD010000376.1:0-4001 GCA_044357055.1 Oligoflexales bacterium
CGAATTACGCAGTAAAACTCTGGGCAAAATGAGAAAAATCCAAAAAGACAAACGCAACATCAAGAAATTTTTCGGTAAGCTGAACAAACTCAACTTATGAGCAGATCAATATCTCAATGCACGAAGGAGTACGCGATGAATCTTAAACAGTTCCACTTTTTTGCAATGGTTTTGGCGATGACGGTCTCTGTGGTGGCTCCTGCCCAGAGTTCCAATGCAACTAATAATGGTTGGGTCGCCGTGGATGATGAAGAATGGAATACTGTGGAAGATGCAGATCAGCTCCCCTTCGATGCAGCTTCTTGCCTCGATTCACGTCAGACGGCCTTAGGTGGCGCGTCCCACGGGATTGATGTCGCGGAACTGGCTTTGCTCCAAACGCATCGCAGCAGTATCGACTGTTTACTAGCCTATCCTGCCTCTTGGAACGCAGGATGTCAGGCAGGCACAGATGATGCAAGCCTTGCGAAACCAGCATGCTTTGCCACTTGTGAGAAAATGGATTGGGGTTTTGCCAATGACATGCTCCCCCCTGGAGTGCAATACTACAAAAGGGTCAACGACACCTGGATCAGGCAATAAAACTTATACAAAGTAAGGAATTTCAGGGGCCGGCGATCACACCTAGGTATTTTTTGCCGCCCTTGCAGTATACATTGGACACAAAGCCACTCGATAAAGGATGTGAAATAACCTCGAGTGGAGATAGTTTCTATGAACGCTTTACGCATCGCAGGCATATTCCTGTTGATCCTGTCATGTAAGGTTCTCGACGGTCCGCGACCCCCATCATCAAAAGTGACTGCGTCCATATCCGAGCTACACTCCCTTCCATCCTTTCAAAGTGAGGCAGAATTTAACGAATTTGCCTTGGCCTCCACCTCCTCCGAAACGATGGTAAAGTTTTCTAGTCATTGGCAGAACGATGACCATGCTCAGCCATTTTCAGAGCTGCATTTCATCAACGGCGGCAAATATTTTGGGCATGAACAATTCATCGTTCAGGCCTTAGAACGCTATGCAGGCATATCTCAGGACGAGCTCAAGAACCTCATTGGCTATGGGGCTGCGGGCCTCGGACCCCGAATTCTACTCGGTGGATTGATGTATGTCACCGGGGTGCAAGAGATAGGCCCCAAGCGAGCTGATCAAGCATTTATGGATCGCTATAAGGGAGTGGATCGGGCGCTGATCGTTATGCCTCGCTTCGGAATGAAGCCGGGGAGTGCTGAAACACCGCCTTTATCAGCTATCCGACAAATGAAAGAGCAGATCGATCGAGCCATCAGCGACGGTTGGATCGAAGACGCACAAGTCTATTTCACAGTTGGGTGGGACGGTTCTGAATTATTAAAAGATCCGGAAACCAAGGATCAGCTAAACTTGATTTCCTACAACGATGGTATGGTATTCATTGACATCATGGGTAAGTCCGACACACAAAGCGTCATCTATACTCCCTCTTTGCCTGAAGGCTCCTATGGCAAAATGCGTTTTCTGAGCACGGAACAAGTAGAGAGCGGGGAGTACGATTGGGATGACATTTTAGTCGTCGAAGACGATAACCAGAAGCTGCCTCTTGATATTGGACCCGTAGCGGGTTTCATCTCATCCATACGGCAAACAGCAATGTCCCATTTGATTTTCAGGACGCAGAATTTTGCAGTGCCTAATGTGTTTTTGATCAAGGATCGCATGAAAGCCGTTGGGGTTGATGAGCTGCGAAAAACACCTGGAGCATGGGCTAAATTATCGGCATCTGTCGATTCCTTTGGAAATAACAGCATCAATTTAGAGCCTTTTGGCGAACTCAGTCCTGAAGCAAGGGCTCAGCTTAACAAGAGAAAGAAAAACTTTGGAAGTCTCATCCAAACAAATATTTCCATCACCGAGCCGCTCGTTTGGACCAAGGAAGACTTGGCTGCAGGATCAGCATCCGCATACGGAAAGAAAGGAGAGAATTTTGCCAAACTAGATCGCCTGCTAAGAGACAGTGGTTTTGGGGATACTCGTGCCAGCTACGACCACAGCTTCCTGTGGCCGTCCCATTATTATGCAAAACATCTTAAGAAAAATCTTGATCCGGAATTGTGTCAGGAAAAGTACTGCGATCACTCTGATTCAAAGCTTTGTCAAGAGGTCATCAGCAGCTGTCAGCAAATTGCCTTAAATTCCCCAGAAAAAACCCTAGAAGCTTTTCTGCGAGCTCTTACGAGTAACATCAAGGCGCGATATGAAAGTGGCGCCCCAGATTTACACTCCTACCGTTTAATAAGCCTTAATGTGATCCGCAAAGTTACGGAAGAAGCCGGAGTCGGTGTCGCAACGCGCAAAGCGATTTTCCCTTACCTCCATGATTTGATAAAGGCACCTTCCCTTGGGTCGCATGGCTTTATTGAGCAGCTAAATACTTTACCGCCAGAAGTGGACCATCGACTTAGCTACCGCATTCGCTTTCGTTCTAGCACCAATGCTGAAGATCTTCCCGAGCTAAATGGCGCAGGTCTCTATAGCTCTTATGCAGGTTGTTTGCTTGATGATTGGATCTATCGAGGTATTAATCCTAAAACAGGTGAGAAGGATGAGAGTCTAACAAAAGTGCAGCGGGAGAGTATAAGGGCGCAGTACCTAACCCTGGTGCAAAGCGAGATTTCTCAAGTTCTTCAGGGCAACAAGAAGACATTTTTCACAGCTTTTGAGAGTTGCAGTTCTCTGTCTTCCTCAGTCGTCATGCCGTTTATAAAAGAGCCTAGTTTTTGCCAGACCCCCAGGGAAGTTCATCGAGAGCTCGCGGTGGCCTGCTATTTAAAGCGAAAATCATCGACGTCGGAAGACTATGTGGAATACCTTAAGGACCTTGGCAAAAATCGTTCCCTTTCAGAGACCATCGCTAAAGTTTATGCCAGCGTCTGGAACTTAGCTGCCTTTAAAGATCGAGATTATCATGGAATTGATCACTTTCAAGTGAACATGGGACTGCTCGTTCATCCCTCCTATCGTGATGAGTTAGCGAATGGGGTTTTGATCGTCGAACAAAAAGGCCAAGAATCCCCTGTTGTACATATTTCAGGGCAAATTGAGGACATCTCGGTGACCAATCCAGTTTTTGCGGAATTTAGCTCTGAGAGGGTTCAATTTCATCAGGGTGCCATTAAAAGATTGGGTTCGTCGAATTTGGCCCAGAAAATGAATGCCACCCAAGTATTGAGCGATACCCAGATTGAGAGCCTCGCGACACAGGCTGTATTGATACATGAAAACATCGGCAAAACTGAAAAATGGCCCAAGACGGATATTGAGTGGAAGATCGATGAACGCGGCGAAGTGGTTATCAAGCAAGCCCGTTCCTTGCCCGGCGATAATGTGAAGTAGTGGCGTAAAAAAATGCTCATAAAGTGAGTTAGGAGGACTTTTTTATGGGTGATGAGGATGATGTGCGACCCGATCGCTTGCTCTATTTGTCGTCTGAAGACCGTGATGGCCACGGCACGAATACAAGCACCTATTTTCTCGGCCAGTCGATTTCCTCATACTTGAAGTTAGAGTTTGCTCCTCGCATTATACCGGAAGGGGGCGACCCGATAAAAATCACCCATGCAGTCTGGAAGGCATATGACAAGGTCTCGCGTGAGAAGTCGATACTTTGGATCGACGCTCACGGCAAAAAGAACGGCTCGCTAGAAATTCCCGAGAAAGTCGCCCTTGAAGATTGGACAGGCAGTCTAAAAAATTCCAGTTTTCGCGGCGTGGTGGTGTCAGCCTGCAGCGTCGGGAAGAAGCTTGACGCGAATGTTTGTCTGGATTGGGGTTGCGAATGGGTGCTGGCGGCGGGGACGGAAGCTGATTGGTACTCCGCCTTTTGCGCCTATGCGAAGGCTTTGGAATGGCTTTACTATTCGGATCCTTGTGATACGCAGGAAAACGCCGCTCTTGCGGCACTCAACGCGGAGTCGACGATAGAGGGAAGGATCCAAAGAGGGCTGACCTATGATTGGGGAAAG
>JBIKVD010000033.1:0-19446 GCA_044357055.1 Oligoflexales bacterium
TCTTCTTATCAAATCAGATTCTACTGATAACCAGGAACGGCAAATTTTCCTTGCCGATCCCAACTAAAGAGCAGAATGTCCCGTAGACACAGTCTTTACAGTTGTACCACAACTTTGGCTGCAGTGACGGATCTCCGCAGGCCATAAATGGCGCAGTGTGCCTCCAATCGATAAATGGCGCCGATCATCTCTCTGTGATTGCGACGACAATGGTTGGCGATAAATTCCAGCAAATCTTCTTCTATGGCGACGCCCGCCACTTCTTGGTATTTCGCTTTTGCGAATTTCAAACGCTCATCAAAACTCGGTGATTCTATTCTCAAACACTGAGAGGATTGGACAAGAGCGGCTAAGACATCCGGTGCTTTCCTGATGGTAGGATCAAAGTCAGCGTCCAGTATCACTAGCTTTCGGTTCAGCGCCAGATCTTTGCATACTCTTATTGCAGCCTCAAGAACTTCGGGATGCTCTATGAGACATTGAGTCCCCTCTAAAACCAAGCCGTCCAAGGCCAGCAGTTCTTTCCGTAAGGAAGGCAATCGCCCCTGTTTCTTGGCCTGTCCATAGGAACGAATAAAGTTTTCGGAGCTGGTCCAGCATAGTTTCGCTAAGGGATCTAATATTTGAATCTGCCTTAACAGCGCAATAGCGAGGTGGGTCTTCCCCAACCCTGACCCGGATGAGAGGAAAATGGTTCTGTTTTCGAGATCTGGCCAGCTGCTTGCGGTATGTTTAAATGCGTTATAGGCATCTTGGTTGCTTGAACCAACCAAGAAGGAATCAAATGTGTAGGGTTGGTGCGCAAACCCTGGGGGAAAATACCCACAGATTTCTGGGGTCATAAATGGTCTCTCCGTTGAGGCGCGGAAGGCAAAATGGGTGAGAGGAGTGTCTTTCGCTTATCGCTCAAGATAACCAGTTTTCAACTCAATATATCAATTGTGCGAGGTCTTTCGCTTGCAACTCAAGATGACGAAGATTTCAACTCAAGATGACGGGCATGCAGCTCGATGTAACGAAGCTGCCCAAAAATGAAGCGCGAGACTTGGTCTCGCATTGAAACAGAGCGCGAGACTTGGTCTCGCATAAAAAGAGTGGAGGCTAGGAGAGTCGAACTCCTGGCCTATAGAATGCAAATCTATCGCTCTACCAACTGAGCTAAGCCCCCACAGTTTGCACTGAGCAGTGCAGCAGGTCGAGATATTGCAATAATCTTTGGCGATTCGCAAGGCAAAGTTTATGCGCCAGGATGACAGATTCGGCCTTTTGGCATTTTTTTGTTAAACTAAGAGTAGATCCTACAAATCAAGAACGAATGTGAGTCAAAAATGGCTAGTTTTCTAACAAGAAAAAGCAGTTTTCGCCTATTTGTCTGTCTCTTAGCACTCCCTGCCTTTACTGGTTGTGGCCCAAAAGCTGGCAAGGGTGCCGGGCCGGCAGCTCCCGCGGGAGGGCAGGTTATGCAGGCCTTTCAACGCGAAGCATCCTTGCAGAATTTGCCTTGGCGCTTTTTGGTTGGGGTCGCATTTCTCGAGTCGGGGATTCGAGCGGAGTCTGCCCAAGTAGCCTATCCGGGAGGTGAGGGGCGTTTGGTTGGGGCTCGATTGGCCGAGAGTGCTTTCGGACTCACTCAGCAGCGATTGGAACCAGGTCGATCGCTGGAGGAGGATCCAAGTGACTTGAACGTACAAATCAAAGCCTACGCCTCTGTGCTGCGTCAGGAGCTGGATCAAAGAAAGCTGGTACTGCCATCATCGCCGCAAAGTGCGGATGAAAAATTCGAGTGGATCTGGGCGATGGCGGAGCTGCATAGGGAAGTGAACCCACGCAAGGACGTGGCGGCTATTTTCGCTAGGGATTTTATCCAGCTGATGAATACCGGATTTCTTTGGCAGAGCTCGGATGGTGGTGAGGTTATCGAATTCGCTGCAGAAAGCCCCCCCTTGCTCCTCGATGCTTTGAATTATCCAAATCAACAGAAAATGCGCTTGGCCTCACCTCTCGCATTGCTCAATGATACAGCGATGAGTTTGCCGCTGCTTACAACCAATTCGAATGAGGTGATCAACAAGCCCTCTCGTGTCATTGTAATTCACTGTCCGTTTAATTTGTCAGCATGTTTGGAGTTACAGAATTACCGCGAGGATTCTGATTTGTTGCTACAAGCCCATTACGTTATCCCGCAGAATTACTATGAAGATGGGATTTACCGCCCGATCGAAATTACAGATCCAAAGGCTGCGGTAACCTTAATGAATGAGGAGGGAAAAGCGACTCTGGTTCGTGATGCCATTGTGATTATGATGGTGGGGCAATCAGGTCGCTTTGTCGAATCGATTCGCCGTGATGCTAACCCATTGTGGCTTAACGATGAGCAGCTGGTGAACTTGGGTCGCATGGTTCACTCGGCTTGTAGATACATGAACGGGCTGGGCTACGCAGATTATGGAAAATGTGTCGATCCGGATGATCAGAAAAACGGTCCCGTATTTGTTCAGCAGGCTGGGGAAGAAAATTATCGATGGGGCGAGATACCTGACTATGAGGCAGAAATTTTCCGTGAGTATCTTCTCACCCAGAGTGGTCCGTTTTCGGCAGTCCGATTTAAGTTCTCGCAGACAAGCCAGGTATTCTCAGTGGGGGACATCGCTTTTCAAATTGAAATTCCGATAGAGACAAAACACGTCAATGTACAAAAACTGATTCGCTGTGCAAATGGTCGCGCGGTTTGGAAGAATGTCTTTTCTACCGAAGTTAGATCTCAGCGACAGGTATCCTTTACCCACGGAATTTTTGATGCTGGCGCCAATGGAAATGGCTCTCACTTTCTTAGAGTAAAAATTTACTCGCAAGATCGATTGCTCGGTTGGGCCACTGAGAAAATCCATGTACGAAACGCCGAGTCAGACCCAGATTATATGGGTTTTGAAAATTGCCGCGTGATATGAAAAATTCTGACGTTGCGGCTCCTGGGTCCCAAGAAAGTTTATAGCAGGCAAAATGGCACAGTCCCCTGTGTGCTTAATTCTTGACAAAACCTGCCTAATATGAAACATTGTGCGCAGTTTTACCCATGAGTTTGTCAGCTTGACGTTCGAGACCGGGCTGTCGTTGATTGGCTGAATTTAGGTTTGGCTAATAGAAGATCGCGCTTATTGTTGGCTCTCCTCGGAGTTAACATGACGGCGCAAGGATCTGGGGTAATACGTCTTGACGCATAGAGTCTGTGACCTTTGGAGAGGTTTCGGAGGTCCGCCGAGAACTGAGCATGGTGTAGATTTCACTTGTAAAATCCGCAGAAATGAATCATTCATTCTGGGTTTGAAAGGACGGTTGGGGAGTGATGGTTGATGTCGGCTTCACGCAAATTTCAGAAAAAGGAACCGCGACGTTGTTTTCCACTGACGTGAATGGAGCAACTGGTGTCTGTCCCAGGTGTGATAATGAGTCCTTTTGTAAGCCAAGAGATTTTAGTTCCAAGGCTTGGCAGGCGTTATTGGTATGGCACGAGGTTGAGAATAGTCTGAAAAATCAGGCTTTGTGCAATGACTGCTACTTGGAGTTGCGAGAAATTTTAATTGATCGAGCTGATGAAGTGGAACTAGCAGCCACTCAAGAGCCCGAGCCATTGACCATCGTCAAAATTCACAGAAAACGCATGGAGCTGCGCAAGGATATGCCCCAAGCCCTTCGTACTGGAGCTGGCCCTGATTTGACGAAAGGGCCATTAGTGAAGGGAGCTGTGACAAAGGGAGCCGTGACGGCTCCAATACCTCAGGGGCGCAAGGCACAGGGTGCTGAGCTGGCGCAAAGTAAAGGCAAAGAGCAGCCCGCGACAAAAGCGCCAGACAAATCCAAAAATGTCGACGAAAGACTGAAACCTAAGGATTCATTTAGGTCGCAGCCGGAAAAAGCTGGTGAGCCACAACTAAGCGCTAAGGTAGAACCTAGAAAAGAATCTTTACTGCAAAAGGTCGCTCAAACGGTACGAGAGGCGGTCACCCGTTCCAAGAAGGTCGCTCAGGTTTTGGATAAGTCCAATGAAGCTGCAGCCAAAGGGCTTCACGCCAAAAAGGCAGATAAAATCTCTCTTCCCGTAAAATCGGTTACAAAAACCGCGGGCAAATCTCCAGTTAAGAGTCTAGAAGCTGCCCCCAAAAAGACGGTGCCGGTGAAAGTAAAAGCTGCAGCCGGCGCTGCGACAAAAGGTGCTGGCAAAAAGCCTGCTGCCCCAAAAGCTGTCGTTAAGAAGACGGCAGCCAAAAAGGCGGCTGTGAAACCTGTAGCTGTGAAGCCACAGAAGAAAGTGGCTCCCAAAGCAGCACCGAAAAAGACAGCATCCGCCTCTCCCAAAAAGGCTCCTGCAAAAAAGGCGCCTTCAAGTAAGGCGGCTTCGAGTAAGGGCGGTAAGTCCGTCGCGAAGAACGCCCCCAAGAAATCCTCCCCCAGTAAGAAGAGTACAGTAAAATCAAAAGCCGGCAGAAGATAGCCATCCCATCGAGATCGATCAGCTAGGACGGAAGGGTGATCGTGGGCCATGGGCACCCGAGAATCGTCTCGGGGCTGAGCCTTCTGGCAAAGTTCCATGGCTGTGCGCAGGGTGACGATTTTCCCGCAAGGCAATCATTGCCTAGGTATCTTTTTCCCCAATCATGGCTCCATTGTTGCGATGAATAGCCGACTCCTAGAATGTCTTGGCGACATTCCGGAGGCATTATTCATGAATCAGTTTCATCTCATTTCGCGGCAACTCTTTCATCAAACCTATCTGCAGAAAACCAAATCGATGAAGTATCAAGAGGTCCTAAAAATTTTTTGGGAGGGGGATTATCATTTAGCGGTGGATCAGATCAGCGCCCATATCGCGAGCAATCCGCTGGACCCCGTAAATCCGACTTTTTACCGCCTCTGGGTGGAAAGTCTCTGGCAATCTGGAGATTTAGCTTCACTGCGAGAACTTAAAAATCACCTTCTCAATCTTACAAGAGAAGATGGATTGCAGCAGGAGAGTTTCGCGGCACTGACGGCTCTTTGTTCGGTGGCGCTTGATGAGTGGGAGTACTTGCAGCTACTCAAATTCCCTATTCAGCGTTTGGCCCATTCTCAATGGCACGAGGTTTATCTGCTTATCAGCATTGCAAAAGGTCAAGCGAGCGATGCGGAACAATTCTTTGCTGGCGTCCATGAGCCGGTAGCCGATTTTTGCCATTGGATGACATTGGTGAAGGCGCTTTATCAGGCCAAAAATCATCGATATTTAGCGCAGGTTCTTGACTATGTTGTAAAGAGCTACGACGCTTGCCCTTTAAGGTCTCTCTTTTATTCCTTGATAAACCTCGACTCAGGTAATTATCGGCAGGCTGGTCTTGAGATCCATGAGGCTACGCAAAACTATTCTGGCAATTTGGACTATAAGCTGATCTTGGCCTTTGCTTTCGCGCGCGATGGAAAACTAAAGGATGCTATGCAAGTATTGGACAGCTTGAACGCAGTAATGAAAAGGGATTTGGATGTCTTATCCTTGCGCGCTTATGTGACAGATGAACTCGATAAAATTCCTGGCAAAGAGGGCCACTATCACGAAGCGGCCGTGGCTGCCTATCAAGATCTCATTTTGGCCTTACAAGCAAACAATATGCCGACATTTGCTGCGGAGGCAAAACTACAGGCATTTAGCCGCACCGAAAAGGGAGAGCATTCCATGTCGAGTCAATCGTGGTTTCTCAGTTTGCAATTGAGAGATTATCATCATGTGCTTGGAATGGAAGGTCAGGAAGAGGAGTTTGATTGTACGGTTGCTAAAGATATACGTCATGGGGACATTTGCTTTGTTGGCTTTCGCTCGCTTGTAGCACAGAATGCAGAACTGAAAATAGCAGCCGTTTGTGTAGCTATGACGGATGCGGTTCGCGATCCCATTTCCGGATTTCGAGCGCGACTGAAGTTGGTATTTAAGCCCGCAACGATTCTTAGGATTGAGTCCGTGATGAAATCCCAAGGCCGCCCTTCTGCGAAAGGTGCATCGGCATCCTGGGAAGGAGATTGCTGGAAACTATCGGAAGATGCTTTTGATGCTATGTTTGAACCCTTGGTGGAAGACTTCTCTGACCAAATTTTAGAGTTGTGTGCACGACTGGAGGAAATAAATACCCCGGTAGCAGGGTATCTGAATCAGGTTGTAAGTTCGGTGCGTAAATCATCATAGCGAAGGCATGTCATGTTAAACAAACTGCTGTATTGGCTTTTTGTGTTCCAAATTGGCTCCTCTAATTTGGCCGCTGATATCATTCGTGTCGTAGCGGATGGTTCCGTGGTGGAAGTGGAAGGGAAGGGTTTCTCCATTCAACCATTGCCTGGTTGGACCGTCATTCAAGGTGATCCAACGGTTAGTTTGATCTTAGAGGCCCCAGAAATTAGGAATAACTATCAAGCGAACATTCAAATTAATACCTTCAATGAAAAGATGTACATCGATAGCTTTTCAACCGAGAGTTTGCGCCGTTGGTTTCGTGAACGTTTGGATGACAAAGCTGCTTATTTGCAGAATCTCACGGAACGCGATGTACAAAATATCGATCTGCCAAATGGCGCAAAAGGTCTGATGTTTTTCTATGAGTTTGTAGCTCATGGTAAGCCCATGGTTCAAACCAATCTAGTCGTATCGAGTAATACGCGACACTACATCTTGACCTACAATGATCTTAAGACTAATTTTGAGCCGGCGGCGGGTTCCAGTAGCTATGACCAGGCCTGGACGATCATGAGTTCGATGAAAGCGGACTCCCAAGTTGGCAGTCGTTATGATCTTTTAGTCGACGTTGGGCTGTTAGCTGCGATCATCCTAACTCTGGTTGCACTCTTTTTCGGTCTGAGGTATTGGCGGGGGTCGGCTATGTTGAGGGAGTTTGATGCAGATGACATGCCACCTTCCTCATCCATGCATGGGGGCAGTATCTCCAAATCACTGAATGGTGATGATGTTGAAGAAGAGGACTCCCACGATGAATATATGGATGGTGAGAATGCTGATGAAAAGACTACGAGACGGAATGGAAAATCAGACCATTAAGTATAATGTGAATAATAACAGTTCTATCCACCTTTGATTGATTCCATAGAAAGTGAGACTGGCGCCTATGATCCCGTCCCTTATCTTTGATGGGGTGCGACTGCAAATCATCGATCAAACCAAACTTCCGAACGAAGTTAGGTCTCTCAAAATTAAGGACATTCCTGAAGCCGTGGAAGCGATCAAAGCGCTTCGTATTCGCGGAGCTCCGGCCATCGCTTGTTTCGCGGCAGCTAGTCTAGCATTGGAAGCCAAAACGCTAGCAGATTTGCCGGCGCTTGGAGACTTTGGCGTGAGGTTGCGCGAGGCCTATTCTCAACTCATGGCAAGCCGACCTACCGCGGTTGATCTTGCTAACGTTCTTTGTGACATCCAGCTGAAGATCTTGGATCCTTTGTTAGGGGACCGTCTGGTGCTGGACCTGGAAAGAGCCAAGGAAATTGCCCTGCAACTTCAGCGTTATTCCCTAAACTTGTTCGACCAGCATCGGGAAAAATGTGAAAAGATAGCAGCCCATGGCCTCGTTGCACTCCGTCAGCACCTACCGGTTCAATCCAAGTGGCGCATCCTGACCCATTGCAACACGGGGGCTTTAGCTACGGTCGGTGAAGGTACGGCCTTGGCGGTTGTGAAAGCTGCTTGGCGAGCAGGACTTTTAGGGCATGTTTTTGTGGACGAAACGAGGCCCTTGCTGCAAGGATCGCGTTTAACGGCCTATGAGCTCAGTGTCGAAAAAATTCCGTTTCATATCATAACAGATAGTATGGCGGGTTATTTTTTGAGTAAAGGCGAGATAGATGCTGTTATTGTCGGGGCTGATCGGATTACTGGCAATGGTGATTTTGCTAACAAAATAGGTACAATGCCCCTTGCATTGCTCGCCGCTCATTTCAAAATCCCATTCTTTGTCGCAGCTCCCCTCTCTACCTTTGATGGAAATAGAGTTCATGGGATGGATATTCCCATTGAATTTCGTGAGGGCTCTGAGGTTTTGGAATTCGCTGGTATGCCAGTTGCTCCGGTAGGCTGTCAGGCCTTCAGCCCTGCCTTTGACGTCACTCCAGGGCACTTGGTGAGGGCCTTTATTACCGATACCGGTTTAGCTACGCCTCCCTTTGGGAAAGGATCGGTACCACCATTAAACCGATGATTCATGTCGGCAAGTCCGATGCGAAAATTCGTTCCATGCCCATCGTCGGATGGCGAGAATGGATGGAGCTCCCTGACTTGGATATTTCGCAAATCAAAGCAAAAATAGATACGGGCGCGACGACTTCTTCTCTCCATGCCTACGACATTAAGCAATATCTTAGAGCGGGAAAGAAGTGGGTAAAATTCAAAGTTCACCCTTATCAGCGAGATATTAGCCTCGCGGTGACTTGTCGTGCGCCTGTCGTTGATATGAGACACGTAAAAAGCTCCACAGGCGTATCCACGCTACGTCCCGTGATCATGACGAGTTTTCGTTTAGGCGTTCATGAATGGCATGCGGAATTAACTTTGGTAGACCGCAGTGAAATGGGTTTTCGCATGCTCCTTGGCCGCAATGCCATGAAAGGGCTCTTCCTCGTGCATCCAGGCAGATCCTTTGTCATTGGTCACAAACCCAAAGGGGCTCCAGAATGAGAATCGTTATATTGTCGAGGAAGAGAGAGCTTTACTCTACAAGTCGATTGGTCGAAGCTGCTGAAAAACGTGGTCATGAGGTCAAGGTTATAGACTATTTGCGTTGCTATATGAATATTGCTTCTCACAAGCCAAAGGTGATTTATGGCGGAGAGCTGTTGCAAGACTTCGATGCTGTGATTCCGCGCATTGGCGCCTCCCATACCTTTTATGGCACTGCCGTAGTTAGGCAGTTTGAAATGATGAGTGTTTACGCTCTCAATAGGTCACAGGCTATTTCTCGTTCCCGGGACAAATTGCGATGTCTGCAAATTCTTGCAAAGCAAGGAATAGGACTGCCTGTGACCGGCTGTGCCCATTCGACCAAAGATGTGAAAGGGCTCATTGACATTGCAGGTGGAGCCCCCTTAGTGGTGAAGCTTTTGGAAGGGACTCAGGGGATCGGCGTGGTCCTTGCGGAAACACAAAAGGCGGCTGAAAGCGTGATCGAGGCTTTTCGTGGACTGAATGCAAATATCATTGTTCAAGAATTTATAGCTGAGTCACGGGGAAGAGATATTCGCTGCTTTGTCATTGGCGATAAGGTCGTCGCAAGCATGATGCGGCACGCTGCCGAGGGAGAGTTTAGGTCAAATTTGCATAGAGGAGGTCGTAGCGAGCCAGTCAAGATCACGCCAGATGAGCGCAGTGCCGCTACCCGGGCCGCCAAGGCCATGGGTCTGGAGGTTGCTGGAGTAGATATCCTTCGCTCCAACCATGGCCCCGTTGTTATGGAAGTGAATAGCTCTCCAGGATTGGAAGGGATTGAAAAATCCTCGTCCATGGATATAGCCGACCGCATCATTGAGCATATTGAAAAAGTTAAAGGGCGGGCGCCGAAACGGGATCGCTCCATAGACGGCTAGTACGATCTCTGTTATTGACACAAGACCTATCTCTGGGTAGATTCAGAGGCCTTTCTCCGGGGGGTATAGCTCAGCTGGTTAGAGCGCCAGCCTTACAAGCTGGAAGTCCACAGTTCGAATCTGTGTGCCCCCACCATTTCTACTATCATCTCTTTATTAACCGGCTCTGGCTTTGCTTGGCCTCCATAAGAGGGCATTTTGCTAGTAGCAGCCTATTCCCTCATCTGCGTCTGCTCTACATTCAACTGTATATCGTGCGGTGGCAAAAGCAGCTTAAGCCCAGCAGGATTGGAGCTGCGAACTTGTCGCAAAGTCAGAGTTTGCAAATTCGTAGCACGCGACAAATCAAGGACATCTCCCTGCAAGGCAAGATTCTCAAGGTGTAATTCCTTTAAGGTGGCAATGAGGGTGCTGTCAGATTTATTAGCAAAGTCTAGCGAAACATCATTCATGGCGCCGTCTAAGAATGTCTGGTTGTGAAAAAGGGCAAGGTGCTCTAGCGGCAGCTTTTCTAAAGCTTGTAGGCTTGGTATAGCGTTGTACAATAGCTTAATGCTTCTTAGGCCATTCCAAGCTTGCAGTGGCCCTAAGTCTCGCAATTGTAGGTTCCTTCCTTTCAAAGTTGCTAAGTCTAGCTGGATGCCCGAATAGATAAGTTCGTCATGAGTTGCCAAATATTTTGCAGCATAGGCAGCTGCAACATCACAATTAAAATAGATAGCGTCCAACGCTTTGGAGTCTTCCGTTTCCGCAAAACTACCGTGAATATGTTCTAGCAAGAGCTGCATGCTCACCCATGAAGGATGCATAAGAGTTTGTTCCTGACACCAGTCTAGAATGGAGCCTTTATCAAAACTTTTACTAAAGGTCGTAGCTGGCGCAGGGTCCGTTTTTGACGACAAGATTTGAGTGATCCATGGGATGTAGTCTGGAAGGTAGCTTAGGACAGTGGCTCCAGCCTGACAAACGTCTAAATCATCACCATAAGCTTCGGGCGTTAAAGCACGCCAAGTTCCACTCGTGGTTCCAATGAGTTTCCAAGTACCGTTGCTATGAATATAGGTTGGGCCTCCCGAATCGCCATTGCACAGACCTTTTTGCTTTTCATTGCGAAAAATGAAAGCGGATTTAATTCTTGGGGTGTTGAGGATTTGACCAAAAGATCCCTCTAGCTGGTACAATTTTCCCGAACAAGTGGCCTCTCGTCCCAAGCAAGCGAAACTCGTTTTGCCATAACCAGCGGATACCAGAGCATGACCGTCCAACTTCGTATTTGGGTCTGGCTCAAAAAGAGTCGCGGGGATGTAGCTATCTGGTACCGTTCCCTCATATTCATAAACTGCGACGTCAAAGTTTCTAGAGGCCGTATCCAAATAGAGCGGATGATTCCATTTACGGACGATGGGGAGTAGCTTTGCGCCAAGAGGCTGGGCTTCATCAGTGTTCATCCCAAAATAGACCATAGCGCGCATTCCTGGAGCTACGAGCTCTTTCGTGCAATGGGCGGCAGTTATAAGAAAATTTTGCGCTAAGATCGTTCCCGTGCAGATCGACCTGATCTGGTTGGCATCCGCATTTACCAAAACCAGACCTACGGTGTGAAGTCGAAGAAAGGAGCCGGCCTCGATTTCCTCACCGCCCACAATTTTAGGGTCGGAAAGTCCGGATTTCCCTATGGGAGTGCAGCCCATGAGTAGTATCAGCAGGCAGGTATAGGCTGATAAACCCATCAGTAGAATGTTTTTCGATATTAAATCCATTCTCTCTTCTTGAAATAGGAAAAAAGACCAATGGCCGTAAGTAGCATACCCGATACCGCGATTGGATAGGCGTAGGGCAACTTAAGCTCCGGCATGTTCCCTGGCAAGCTTGTGTCGAAATTCATGCCATACAAACCGGTAAGAAAGGTTAAAGGAATAAAGATAGACGCAATAACCGTCAAAACCTTCATAACTTCGTTTGCTTTGATATTAGCTAAATTAAAGCTCAAGTCGGTTAAATACAAACCCATCTCTCGATAGACGTCGATCAGGTCTAGTTGCTGCATGGTATGATCTAAGCAGTCTCGGAGGTACCACTGCATTTGATTGAAATGATGCCTGCCTTCCCGGGTAAGGACAGTCAGAAGCTCCCGATGGGCAACAATATGGCGACGCAGCAGCATCAGATCGCTTTTCACTCCGTAGATTTCGTGAATCAAGCTGATCTGGTGACCCTGATCTAAAAGCTTGGCCTCAATGCGATCAATATGGTCACCGTAGGTTTCAAGAATTGGAAAATAGCGGTCTACGATAATATCCACAATAGAGTAGGCTAAATATCCAGCGCCGGAGCTTCGTAAGCGACTCTTATCGCTTTTCATCCGTTTATAGATGGGGGAGAAAGCGCTAAGGTCATTGGCTTGGATGGTCACGACAAAATGGTTGCCGATAAAAAGGTTGAATTGCTCTATGAGCAGCGGCTCACCGGAAACGGCAAAGCCGCAGACTATGTAGAGGGTTTCGCCATAGGTCTCAGTTTTTGCTCTTTGGTTAGAATCTAGAACGTCTTCCAAAGCGAGACGATGCAGTGGAAAAATGTTTTCGAGAAGGTTTATGAACCGGGAGTCAGGCTTTCCTTGGACATGCAGCCAATGAATTTGGTCTTCATGTTTTGTGACCTGATCTTGAAGGGAATGGAGGTTATGATCCAGCTCTGTCGTTACGATATCCTTGGCGTTAAACCTCGTGTAAGTAACCTTGAGAGGAGAGCTGTGGATTTGACCGTGTACCTGACCGGGGGGTGCTCCAGCAGGTGAGCGTTTTTTGATTTTAGGCGCTCGACCTCGCCCCCTCATGATGTCCCCTTTCCCAGCTTAGGTAGGACTTTGGCTGGGCCTAGATTTTTGCTCTCGCCAAGTTCGGAACCATTGCCATAGCATCATAACAAAGCCAATCACGATGACAAAATCAGCGATGTTAAAAATGTTGGTGCCGATCTTCCCTATTCCCATGTAGAGAAAATCTACCACATACTGAAATCGCGCTCGATCAATCAAATTACCTATGCCTCCTCCAATAATGAGGGTAAAGGCATAAAACTCAAAGCGCGAATACTGCCGACTGAGCAAAACATGGATCGTGAATATGAAAAGGAAGAGGATTGGTCCTACGGTCAGAGCCCAAAAACGGACCTCATCAGGCCAGCTACTCCCCAGGCTCCCAAAGGCCCCTTCATTGGTAGCATAAAGCAATTGAAGGATTCCCCCAAGGTAATACCTGGTTGGCTCACCTTTGAGATTATCTATGGCCCATTGTTTGGTAACTTGATCCAAATAGACGCTGATACCCGCAACGATGAACAGGATGATGAGTCTTCTGACAATTTCTTGTTTGCTTAGACCCTGTGGTTTGATGTCTTGCTCTTGTCTATCTTCTTTGCCCGGTGTCACGCTCATTGATTCCTTGACTCCATGTTGTGTTGAGGGTTGCCAAGACTCTTCTGAAAAGAATTTAATGAAGAGCTTACTTGGCGGTGGACATTCAAATTTTTACAATAATTTAGTTTAGCTGGCACTTTCAACGAGCTGACCGTTTTATTTACCTAACAATACGGTGCCGGCCAACATTTGGCTTGGCCGATTATGCCAGTATCAAGGTTGGTAATCCAGACAATTCTGCCACCCAAGGTCCGAAAGGTCCTTTGATTTCTTATAGATTCGACAAGAAGTGTGAATGTTCCATCCTGCTGCCATTTCGCATTTTTCCAAATCTTTTTCATTTTTGGCCGTCCAGTACTGCAAGACCAGAATATGGTAGTTGCTGTCCTCATGTTCTCCGCAGCCGACCACTTTGCTCCAGGGTTCGCGATTGATGGATCCGATACGATCCTGGGGAATTTTTCCACGCAGAACCCTCTCCTCTTCGAGCAAGATTTGGGTCCAGTTACAGGCGAAAGAGGCTTTGGGGATTTTTGAACAAGTGTTCTTGTCAAAATTAAAAATATGACCTTGATCCACGCATGAAGCTATGGATGGTGGCCAAGTAGGAAGGATAAAATCAGAGTCCTTACACGTTGCGGGATCAATGGGGATTGTGGGCGTTGGGGTCGTTCCACCCGTTGCAGTCCCGGCAGTTGCGGTGCCCCCGGTTTCCTCACCACCGGTGGCAGTCCCGGCGCTTCCCTCGCCCGCGGTCGCCGTTCCTCCGCTGGCGGAATTTGCTAGGCCACTATCATTGTTTTTCTTCTTATTTTGGCTGCCCGAGAATCTAGCGGAGGTGCAAGCGACGATGGCAATGGACAGCAGAGTTAACAGCAAGCGAGAAGCTGCTCTCACATTAGATTCTTGGATGCTTGTCTTCATGGAACCTGCCCTTGATTAGGTGTGGGACGGCCGGCAGGTATTTGAGCTGCAGCATCTGAGGGTCTTAGGGGAGCGCTTGGTTCAGAGCTTTCCGAGGCAACCTTAGCTACATCTGTTTTCCGTTCTGGGTTTCCTGGCGCTCCTCGGTCCTCACTGGTAGATCCAGGGACGGGCTGGGCGGGCGGGGGCGATTCAGGGCTAGGTGCTTGGGGATTTTGTACAGCCGCTAATTGAGTAAATCCAGATTCTCCGACAGACTTAACTTGCTCTTGAGAGATCTTTCCAATATCTGTGGTGAAATGACCCCCCTCTTGTAAGTCAATGCCTTTTACGGTCAATACCGTTTCTATCGACAGGTCAGGAGTGCTTAAGGGATCAGCTGAATTTTTTGCACTGAGAGTGTAGACCCCGTCTGGTAATGGTTTCCCCATCTTATCTGTGAATTTGAGATTGACCATCTGACCGCCTGGCTTCAATTTCGAAATCTCCTGGTTACCTACGATTTGTCCACTTCCATCACGGGCTTCGATCAGAATTTTGTCTAGAGGTGCCTTCGTGTTGAGCCGTAGACCGGTTGTTTCACCGCCCTTTACCATGCTGCGGCCGTCTGCGATGGTGATTTCTTTACCGACAAAATTGACCAGATGAATGGATTGGCCCGATCGCTGTGAGGCGTTCATCTCTTCCAATTTTTTGTTGACGTTTACCATCTGCTCCAAGCTGTTAAAGTGGGCCATCTGGGCGGCCATATCAGCGTCTTCTTTGGGCTGCAAGGGGTTTTGGTTCTGCAATTGAGCGACAAATAGCTTCAAGAAGTCATCCTTATCCAAAACATTTTTTGGAGCTGGACGTTGATTGGTTTGTTTTCGCAACATGTCAAAGAACTCTTGGTCTGACTTTGCGGCATTCAGCCCTTGACCTTGCTTTTGCGCCTTCCGGGTGGCTTGTACGTTTTCGCTGGAATTCGCCAAGAGCGATCGGAAATCGATGTCTTGCGAGTCGTTACTGTCTTTCACTTCATTGAGTGGTGTTTTGGGGGTGTATTCTGTCCGATCGATCGGCGACGCTGGTGCGATTTTATTTGCTAGTTCTGCGCGCATAGACAACCTTTTGGGGCATATCTCAAGTTAAAAGATGAATTTGACTATTGTTTTGCCCCATAGGCATTTTATATTGGGAACTTGCCCGGCCGAAAGGTCCAATTTTGCCTGCTTTGCCCAGGAGCTCTTGCAGTTCCGGTAGGCCGGTATCAGCATCCACATAGTCGCGCATGCCCTGATCCCAGGCAAACCTGCCTTGGTCCTGTCCGCTGGTTTGGTTCCCAAGGGACTGTCCACTGGCTTCGGCGAAACTAACCTCAACGAGCTGCAGGTCTTTTCCCTTTAGATTAGCTTGAAGGAGGTCCATGGCACCATTCAGGGATTCTTTGAGCTCCTTGTCGAGGCTGGCAATCTTTAGACGCACTTGCTCTTTTTCTACTTGGATTTGTATCCCGATTTCACCATAGACATCTGAAGGTATCTGTAAGTTGATCTGACCTCCATTGCGATTGATCAGGGATTGGCTGGCATTCATGACCTTTTCTAAGATGGGATTGATGTCTAATTCTCCCTGAGTGCGGCTATGGGAGCTATCTTTGGTTGCATCGGTTTTTTCAAAAAGAGAAAATTCTTGAGTCGCAGTATTCAAACCCACCTGACTCATATTGCTTGCGTCAAGAAGCCCCGATGGGCTTTCACCGCCGCCTTGTTCCTGCCCATGCTCATCTTGCTTCAAGAAATGATCATTTTTTTCGACGAGCGGTACGCTAGCTAAATCTTGCAAGTTGCTATCCCCATGGGAGAGGAAGTCTGTCGACCCTTCCAGGGAAGGGTTTCCAATGGCGGAGATGGTTTGCATCTGTGTGCCTTGACTGAAACCAACGGATTGTAGACTCATAGATTGAGTTTGATAAGCCGTTCCTGGCAGTTGGGTGTTGGCCACCATGGACACAGCTGTGTCAGAAACCGCTACGGTGCTATCTGAGAGAATGGACGTACCTGGCGATGCGCTAGATGAAGTCAGAGACGAAATGGCATTTTGAAACCCTAACCCTTGCTGTAATTGAAAGAGATCCCTCGCTCCATGTCTCGACGAGTTAGATGCTTGATTCTGGATGGATATCGGCACGGAAATTGACAGGGAAACTGATGTGGGCGAGTTTGCCAACTGTGGAATCGTCATGTTGCTGTGATTTTGGCCCGTACTCCTGATTGAGGTAGCGTCGAGTTCTGGCTTATTTTGCAGATGCAAGGGGAGGGCTCGCTTTTGAGTCCCCTTTCCTGGTAAATCAAGGCCAAGAGCTGGAGCTTCTGCTTTGGCCACTTTTGCGGCAAGGTTGCCTTGCTGTTCTGGTGGAAGATTCGCCTTCAAGTTGCTTTGGTGTTGTGTATCGTTGGTATTTGAAAGGCTTTTGCCCGGCACAGCCAGAGCATTAGCTGGGGATTTCATATTAAGACTCTTCGCCAAGCCCTCGAAGACCTTAACCGGAATACCAGCTTCTTCTAAGATCATCCTTGGCGTTGCTGATTCCGTCATCGCGCGGGTGCCGCTGAGGATTTGTTGCAGGGCCTGATCAGGCACACCGAGTTTCTGCAAGAAATCTTTGATATTGACTGGGGTATCTAAATATTCGGTTAAGCCGCCGGCCTTTTGCACGTCTTTGGCAATTTGACTGCCATCCACCAATCCCTGGCTAGCGGCACTCCTAGAGGTGAGCGCCTGCACCAGAGGAGAGCTCATGATAAGTTGCTGGATATCTGGTCCGGTCGGTGAAGTTGAGGGGGCCGTTGAGCTTGGTTCGGAGCTGGCTTGATCCATGAGTTTGTCGCTTTGCGCGGCAGTAAACCCACTCTCTTTTTGTCCCAGCAAAAGCTCTTGGTCATTTTGCTTCGGCAGCGGGGTGCCTACTTTTTGCGTCAGAGGCGCAAGTGCCGCAGACTCCACGAGACCTGTGGTTTGATTCCCATTTTGCTGCCACTGCGAGGCCTGCGCCCCACCCGAGTCTAGCGGTAACAATGCGCTCAAGAATGAGAGTCCAGGGAGTGCTAAGGTTTCGGACGCAGTCGTCGTTTGAGAATCAAGAATTTTTTCTTCTGGTGGTGTTTGTGATAAGAGCGAGGCAAAATCTTCCTGCCCGGTTCCTAAGTTTTGTTGCTCCAGTCCCGATAGAAGTTCTGCTGGTGCTTCCGGCGCAGCGGTGCCACCAGGAGACGGTTGCAGACTGTTAAAGAGTGAAGCCAAAACGTTCAATGGAGATCCTGCTTTCGCTGAAACGCACGGTGGTCCGAATGACCTCTATAAGCAGAAAGCATGCCATCATTCATTTTGAATCCTTTTGAGGAGTTATGGTGCGATTCGTTGACCCGAGCCCGGCACTATCGCCATGTCTAAGGCAAAATCTGCCTTCGGAGATCGTTCATGGCGGCTGAAGATACGATGCATAAGCAATTTGCGTTTTTCAGAAATCCTGAAACGGCAGCGCATTTGCGCTATTCCAGCATAGATCGCCGACTGGTCGATGATGCGGGGCAAAGCTTTCCAGTACTCAACGGTGTCCCTTTCCTGATGCCTTTAACGGCGATCAATCATCAGGAGTGGCTTAGCCGCTTCTCGGCTCTTTTTGCCAAGGCAAAGAGAGAACTCGATCTGATTCAAGGTGCCATTTCCTCTCTTGATACTGGGACTGATACAGACACCCAGGAAACTCGGGCGCGGTTGCAAACAAGATTTGAGGCCTGCAAAAGCAATATTCAGCTTTACTGGCAGATTCTGCAGGATTTCACGGCTCATAAGGGATTAGAGCCTGCCGGGGGCGAGGAGTTGAAGTTCTCGAACCCGATAGAAGCCTATTCTCTACTGTTAAGTTCGCGACAGAACCTTCTAAGCTATGGAGACAATCTCTTCCGAGATTGGGCTTGGGGTGAAAAGGAAATTGCAGAAGCCGTGTCAGCCTCTGCAGGCCAATTAGAGGGCTTGCAGGAGAAGAAGACACTCTTTTTAGGGGCAGGAGCCGGGCGTTATTGTCTCGAACTTCATCGTCGATTGAGATTTTCTCTGTCGATCTTGACTGATATCAATCCCCTCTTTCTCCTTATTCTTCGACGACTTTTGCAAGGGGAAACGATGGACGTTTGGGAACTTCCCTTTGCTCCCCGTGAGCCTGAACATCATGCGGTTCTGCATCATCTCTCCTCCTCCCTGAGACTTGAGGAAGACCTGATGCTCGCCTTTGCTGATAGCAGAGCCTTGCCATTTGCAGAGAGGTCTCTTGATCTGATTGTGGCACCATGGTTTCTGGATATTCAGCCAGAGCCTCCTCAGATATTCCTCTCGAAAATGAATCGTCTGCTGGTAGTGGGCGGTAAGTTACATATAACGGGTTCTTTGGCTTTTCATTTTAGTCGTCCCGAGCTTAACCTAAATGCACCAGAACTTATTGCTGTGGCTGAGAAATGTGGCTACACACTGCAAGCGCAAATGACAAAAGAACAAGACTATTTGCGCTCACCATTTGCCGCAGGATACCGCGTCGAGCAGGTCCATTATATGACTTTTACAAAAAATGCGGAGGTTCCTCCCATATCACCTGGAGAGCTTCCTCGGTGGCTTGATCAAATTGATCTTCCCGTACCCATGGAACCTTATTTCGCGCCTTTCGTGCAAAAACACAGTGTCCTTGCTGAGACGGCCAAGCAAATCAATGGAAAACTCAGCATTCGTTCGATGGCTAGATTTCTATCTCGCCGATTCAAAATGTCAGAGTCAGATGCCATTGAATCCCTGCAACGCTTGCTGCTTAAACTTCATGAAGAGAATACCTACCAGTCCCAACCGTAGCCAGCCTTATATCATTGGGCTTCGCTGAAGGGAGCCTAAGGCTCGTGGAGAGGTCCCTATTGCCTTTTATTTGCTGTTTAGCCAGTAGTGGTCGATGGCTTCGAGCATCGCGGCTTGTTCAAGGGTAGTAGGGCTTAGGTTGTTATGGCCATCTGCCATTCTCACAGCTAACTTGGAGGAGGCGCTGTCTTCTTCTTGAATCAACTTTTTCTCAAGAATAGCTTGAAGGCTGTTTGAGGGATTTTCATGGGCAAAGCCGACGAGACTCACGTGACAGGATTGACACTGGGTAGTCACAATTCCGTGCAGTAATTGGAAGGCTTTTAGTTGCTTTTCGCTGAACTCACTTTTTTCATAAACGCGATATTTGGTAAGATCTGAGGCGTCTATCGTGGCAATGATTTCGGCGAGGGAAAAGACCACGATGTCCGTTTCTAAGAAGGCGCGCGGCTTGGTTGGCTGCTTCACAGGAGCCGCTGGCTCGGTGGCCTCGGATTTTTCTTCCTCAGGCGGTACCTCAGGCGCAGACTGCGAACTGGTTTCCGCTGTAGGTGCCGCGGTATGGGAAGGTTCAACCCCGCAACCAAGCATGAATAGGGATGCCAAAGCAATGTTGATGTTTAAGA
>JBIKVD010000196.1:0-8182 GCA_044357055.1 Oligoflexales bacterium
CGGCATTGGAGATGTCAGGTCATTTGAATGAATGCTCTGAGGAATTTTGGGTGGAACGTTAGGCATACTCGTAAGATATTTCAATCTGCAAGTGCAAGAAGGGAAATAAGGAGAGGTAGGAATGATCAGGCCAATCGTATGGGGTTGGGTAAAATGGTAAAGTCTTGTACATCCAGTGATGTAAAGGTGATCCTATCAATGCTGGAAAGACCGCGCATCCGGACTCTGGCGGCTGCGGAGCCTAATGTGATATCAAGGTAGCCGTGGTGTCTAAAGTCTACGAACTGAAGACCGGGATTGCCCTTCTTCAAGAGTGGGTTTGCAAGCTTACTTATATCCACTTTTAAAATATCAAAGAGCGAACTCGAGGTGACAGAGGCAGTGACCAGTTCCATGGCCACAAGAGGGCTAGAGGGGACTCCGGGTTCCAGGAATATTTCCGAAGCATAAAAATTGTGAATATCTCCAGTGACCAGTATGGGGTTATTCGTTTGGGCAAGAATCTGGCTTAGCCAGCGCCTTGCGTCAGGGTAGCCGTCCCAGGCATCACCATTGTAGCTCTCTGCGGCTAGGAATAGCTGGCGTTTATTTGCATCATTTAGCAGAGCGGCGGCGGCAGGTAGAATCTCTTTAAAACGTAGTGGCATAAAAAGGACTTCATTCAAGAGTATCGTCCAGGTGCTCGGAAGGCCTGGCAAAGTAGCTTCGAGCCAGGTCCGCTGCTTAGGACCAAGTAGCAAGTCCTCGGAAGGAGAAGTCTTGTGGGGCAGCGTTTTGCTCTCCGGGCTAGCCCGGTATTGCCTCAGATCCATCACCACAAGGCTAAGCAGGTTTCCATAGGATAGCTGCTGGTAGTTTTGAATATGAGGCTCACTTTGGTCATTGGTGGAAATGGCCCATCGAGTGGGCATGTATTCATCATAGGCCTGATAGGCAACCGCCTTGAGATCAGAGAATTTTGAATCTGCCCCTTGATAGTTGTTCACGACTTCATGATCATCCCAGACAAAAATCCAGGGAAACTTTGATCGCGCCCGCTTTAAATTAGGATCGGAAAGGTATAAGCGATATTTTTGTCGATAGTGGGCCAGTGTTTGGACGGGAAGTCCTTGATTGACCGTATCAGATCTCACGTGGGTTGGAAGATGCGGGGGAACCCCTAGCTCGTAGATAAAGTCTCCAAGATGAACGACAAAATCAAATGCCTGGCGGCACAGATCTTCATAAGCATGATAATAGCCTTGAGAGTAGTTTTGACAACTTAACACCGCGAAGCGGCATCGGTCGGTTGTCTCACCAGGAGCAGGAAAGGTCCGCGTTCGACCCAAGAGGCTTTCATAGCCAAAGGGTGTGTAGAATTGGTAGTAGTAAGTGGTGTTCGGCTCAAGTCCCTTAAGGCGGATGGATAAGGTAAAATCACGCGCGGCATGGGCCGTATATTCACTAGAGTAGACAAGGTCCTTGGGGAAAAATCGTGCGGTTCGTGAGACCATAAGAAAGACTGGAACCGTTTGAGAGGTTAAATACTCCCGTCCGTAGGAAGGGATTCGGGTCCAAACTGTCAGCTCATTTTCCGTGGGGAAACCTGATGCAACCCCGCAGTCTATCCCATCATAGGGATCCTCTGGCATAGGATTAGCGTGAGAATTGTGAGGCCAGAAAGTAGCAGGTAGAGCGCTGAGAAGGCTACCTGATCCCAAATTTCTAAGGAGGGTGCGCCGATCCATGGGGGTGCTCCTTCGTGTGTGGCGAACCCAGCGATGGTTTTTCCAAGGCAGGGTGCGAATCACCTGAATAAGATTTTTACTATGATAAAAGAATTTCTTTTATTCTTATACCCTGAAGCAGCGGACTGGTCCAGGGCTAGAGCTTAAGATTTGTGTTATAAAGTGCGTAAAGGAGAGGGTGAAGCGAACACTACTCAGGTTCTTTTAACCAGTTTCTCATCACGTTTGTCTGAGGGTAGAGGTAGAAGTCAGGCTGCTGGCTCATGCGATGCATAATGCCATATCCGTAACGCCAAGATTGTCCAGAACTAGATGGTTCCCAATCTATCCGTGCTTCCAAGAAATCGAGCAATCCTTTCGCGGATGGAATAAGTCGATCCCATTCGGCCAAGAAAGCATGGACCGTGGAAAGCTGTGTCTTAGCTAGCGTCGTTGCCATCGTGGCTAAAGAGGCACGGGTTTCGGGATCGGTCAGCAGATAGCTAAGCCTTTGATCAGAGATGCCTAGTCGTTCATCCTGAAGAAGATGGTCTAAATCACTTATGGAATCCTCCGAAGCTTCTGCCATCGATGTAGACCAGTGCGTTGTTAGCTTGCGGAGGATCTGCTTGAGATCGAGACCTGCTCCCATTGCCTGAATGCTTTCAAGCAAGGATCCGCTTTGATCGAGCGCGTATCGCATCCAATGGCCATGAGTGTCCTGCGTTAAGCCTATGGATTTTTGGCCTGCAAAATCCATTTGCGAGGATGCCATAAGACGCAAGAGGGATTCCAAGTCTTCGATGTGCCGAGGGCTAGCCAGTATGTTTTGACTGATCTGACCCAGCGCGTTTTGCCAGATTTCCAGTAAGGGCTGCTTGGAGTCATCCAAGCTCAATCCCCAGTTGAGAATGAGATGCAAGGATTTTTCCGCAAGCTTTGCTCTTGGGGCAGCCTGCGAGTTTTCGTCATCAGGCCCTATTTGTTCCATGACCCGGCTCAGTAGTTTTATGGCCGTCATGATTTCGCTCGCGGAGAAATCCCGGGTGGCGCGACCGGCCACATACATCAAGCGTCGATCCAAAAACCATTTAAAAAGTCGCAGGTCTGGCAAATGCCAAGAAAATCCCTGTCCCTGCAAGACCGCCTGCTCTAAGTGTCCGGCGGTAATATAGCTAAAAACATTTTTGAGCAGGTACCTGGAATCCCGGTCGTTCAAGCGGCTATTCATGTGGACGAGTAGATGTTGGAAATCCTCGCGAACGGTCAAGCGATCAAGAATCTGATTGACGAATTCCAGGGCACTCAAGTCTTCGGTCACGGCTTGAGCATGGGTTTGCAGGATTTCTTCCAAAAAACTGTATAGGAGGGCTGGTTCGCCCGGCTCGCTTAGGGAACCTAAAGATTTTAGCGGCTCATTGATATCAAAGTCGCGACGGATCAGGCTAAGATAGGCGTCTACCCAGGGCGTGTATTCGCGATGGAAAGGATGAAGATTGGCATCTAGGAGTCTACTTTCGTAGCTCATTCCCGGCCAGCCACCTGAGACTTGACGTAGTAGAGTGCGCCGGGTTGTTTCCTGGTCCCAGTTTTCTTGGCGGGCAGCTTCTTGAGTCATCAAGGCAGGCAAATGAGCCGAGCTAGGATCGAGGTCTGGCTGAGTCCCGATGGATAGCCAATCTCCTAACAGTCTGGCGATGGTGATGGCAGGTACAGGTGCCTGGGGCCTTTGCTGGCAAAAGGTTTTGGTGTTTGGGTCGGCGTAAAGGCCCAAGGCGCTCAAGGCTGCCATCGGTACTCCTTGAACGGTAACTTCAAGATCTACAAAGGGGCAAAATAGGGCTCGTACTTGGTCTTGATAATAAGCTTTTAAGGCGTTTGGTTCCGCGCTGGCAGAAAATGCCACCACGCAGTCTCGTCTGAGAGTTTCGCCCGTACTCGCATCAATGCGAAAGCAAGGCGGAGCTTCATTGGCATGAGAGCTAGCTTGCCAAGCGATGGGCATCACAACCCAAGGCTTTGAATCTGTATCAACAACTGCTGACGCCGCTGTGAACAAATGGAAGGCAATAAGAGGCGACATGAGTCCTAGGGTTTCATGGCTATCAAAGGACGAAAGGTCTCTAGGTAAGAGAAAGGGTGCTGTCTGGGACAGTTTGGAGCGCCATTCGTTATCGAAGGGCAGCATTTGATCAAGATACTCTTGCACGCTGCGCGTTTTCTGGCCTGCTGGCAAGAAATCGTCTGCAGGATCAAACATAGCGAATAGTTCCCGATATCGAGCCCAATGTAAGGTCGAATTTGCGCCCAGAAGAAAGGGCAAACCAATACGCACGGCACCCGGTTCATTTTTCCCAGCTTTTGTATCTCCATTCACCGTTACTTGAGGATCATAAGCGGCAGGGCCAATGTCTGGTCCTGTTAAATAATACATGGAAAAGAACAAAGATAACATGCGAGCTTCTTGTGCTGCCATAGGAGCACTTTTCAATAAGCTTTGCAAGTGGCCCATTTGCGTTGAATCTGCTTTGGTTAGGCTATGGAAAGCATCTTGCATATGTTCTGGGTTCTGCATTTGATCATAGAATGTCTCGTAGAGGTACTGCTCAAACTGGTCAGCCTGTTCGTCTGGCAAGTCTTTGCCCATGAGCCTTGGTCTTTGGGATTCATTTTTTGTTTTCATGGACAGGTATAATTCTTTTCTCTTATTATCCTTCGGGAATTCTTCCAATGGCAGCATCATATCTGACATCAGAGTAGGTTTAAAAGTAAGGGTTGGGGTCGCCGTGATTGTTAGGCGCCTACGGGAATTATCATCACCCCAAGGCATCAGCTCAAAAGTCTCCTCAAGTTCAATTGTGGGGCCAAACAAGGACAAGGCCTGACCAGTATGGCCCAGCAAGGACGTTAAGGGGGCTTGTAGAGCATCCGGGGCGCCATTTACGGTCCTATTCATAGCCGTACGAAAGCTGTCTTCCAGTGGGCCGTGGGGGTAGGCGCCAGTCAAGAGGTAGGCTAATTGCTGCCCTTGATGTCTCTCACTAGATCCCTGCCAGGGTCCGCCAAACATTTTTGCGAGGACGCCTAAGTCTTGGCTTTGGAGTTCTACGAGGCGCGTGAGCCAACCCGGGAAAAACATATTTTTCTGTCCTTCGGACAAGGTCCTTTCAAAGCGGACAAGTTTTTCGGGGTCAAGTTGATCTAAGCTGTTCAAAGGTGCCATGATCTCTGTCCAGCTTGCGGGGTCCCACTTCCTCCCAGAGAGGTTGAGCTCCGCCAAGTAATGCGGATTGTAGCTTAATTTTTCTGCGGTGATAGCCGTCAATGCTGCAATAAAAGCCTTAATGCTGTCTGAATTCCAGGAGCTAGGCGGCGCTGCATCCATTGCGTGAAAGGATTCACTGGCAAGATTGTCGGCATTTGTCGTCTTGCTTTGGCAGATTACTGCTTGACCTTCAATACAGCCTAACTCCGCAAGATAAAAAGCAGCCAGCGGTGGCAGTTGAGCTGGGCAGGCCTGGTTAGCCGTTGTAAGTTGCTTAAGGGTCTGCCAGAGAGTCTCGGAATTGTTCTGACTCCCCGAGGCAGCTGCGGGAATTTGCAATTGTTGACAGACTTCGATCACCCCCCCCTTAAGGAGCATCTGTTCTACACGATCATTGAGAATACTAGAGCCTACTTTGCTTTTTACCGGCGCAAGTTGGGTCTCGTCGATCTGGATTTTACGAACCATTTCCACCAAGTGAGTGAAATCCGTTGCCTGCATTTGCAGTCCCTGATCCATAAAAGCGAGAAAGTCAGCCAGGGTTGAGGGATGGACGGCGCTCATATCCGCCAGAGTCTTGCCCCACTTCTGCATCATGGTGATTTGTTCTGACGATGCCAGACTGCGTAGGTGTCCAGAAAGAATATCTGCAGAACCAATCACGTCTTGCCATTCATTTGGTGTAAGAGTGGAGCTAAACCTGCTAAGGCGCGCAGGACCGTTGATCGGTGAGCTCGACGTCGCGACATTCGCCAAATCGCAGCTTTCCGTCCAGTTCGTTGCGCTGGCAAGCGATTTCGGTTGAAGTAAGGCATGAACCTCTTGTCGGTGTGCTAGTAGGCAGGTGCTTTGCTCCTCGGCTGAAAGATTCTGACGATTTTCAGGCTCGACGAGCGCGGATAGGGCTTCGTAAGTTTCGGGCCTGTCCACGACCGCATGGGTGAGACTTGCGAGAGCTTGCCGAGCTGATTTGTCATTTAAGTAGCCACGCAAGAGTCCCTGCAGTCGGTTTTCCGGTATTGACTGTTGCAAGAGATCTAGCTGCAACAGAAAATCAGCAAGTTTCGCTGGCTGGTTAAGCGCTATTTGACCCAAGTGGTAGAAATCCAATTTAGCAAACAAGGGGCTTAGCTGTTCTTCTTCGGGGCTCGGCACCAAGGGAATTTGATCGGCGTTGTGACTCGCCTTGTCAAAAAACGTCAGCAGACTTAGCAAATGGGGATAGCGCTCGGCCTGGGCGGTCGGAGAGAGATTGGCTCCTTCCGGGAGTGGCATCTTTAGAGGCGCAAACAGCTGATCGAGGCCTTGTGCCCCGCCTAACTCTTCAATCAGGGCAAGAGAAGCCCCCAAACTCTCTTGTTGGTTGGTGTCTTTATTCGACGCACATTGTACGAGATCCGCGATGAAGGCACCCGTGAAGGCCATGTCTCTTAAGGCATTCAAGCGATCGCAGGCGGCCTTGGCTTGGGCTGTCTTATTACGGTCAATTTCGGGAAATTTTGTCGCTTCATGGCGTCCACAGGTAAACAAAACAAATAGAAGAATCGTGGTACCAAAGATGAGCGTGGCTTTGGCGTGACCCCTGGTCTGATTTGAATTAGAAGACATAGGAAACACCCCCAGAAGCCATGAGCGTTTTGCCACCCGAATTAGCCCGTCGACCTTGGCTATCTAGGAAGCTTTTATGCTGCAGCCAAGTTTGGCGCAGACCTAGATCCAATTGGATTGGGTATGCTGCCAGCTGTGGTTCATCGATTTGCAAACCGTATCCTGCCGCTAAGGAAAATTTATCGCTGTCTACTAGCAGGACGCTTGGACTCGACTTTTCAACGGCCGACTCTTCAAAACTGACACCTAAACGTGCAGCATGTTGGAATGGCTTCTGCGCCGACGAGGTGTACTGAGTTCCCAGATGGTAGGCCATGGTATCTCTCAGGCCTAGACTCTTAGCATCTAGGGAATTTTGAGAAATGCTGGGAGCATCAGGTCCCGAGAAGTTGACAATCGCCGACCGGTAGTCAGACCAAGAAGTCCTTTGCACCGTCAAATAGAGAGCCAGATTGTTGGCTTCATAGGCTGCTGCCGTCTTCCAAATCTCAGGATCATAAAAGGGAATTAACTCTGCTCCGAGATTCAAGGGGATAGACGCTTCTTCAAGGCCGACACTGACGGCGACATCCAGTTTGGAGGGGGTTTTCTGTGCCGCGCGGTAATAGACATCCAGATAGTACTGAGGAGCGCTTTCCCGTTGCGAGGCCCATTGCAAACTACCGTATGGGATATATTCGGGCTTTAAATCCAGTTGTAAGCGATTTTCCATTTGTTCCCCCGTGACGGCAACCTGCAACTCACCATCAGCTTTAAGGGCATAATAGAGTCCCGCACCAAGAGATAGGCCAAAGGGCAGTCGGGCGGCCAGGGCAGAAAAAACCTGCGGTCGTACGAGGCGATCGTTATAGAGAACGTACTGCGGATCATGATTGGTGTAGGCATGAACGCCGGCGAGACGGTCGGTGGGCAAGGATCCCGAAATGCCAAAGTTGACATTTCTAAGGATCGGTAAGTTGATTCCTAGATGAGCGATGCTTTCCTCACCGAAGTCGGAAGCGCGGCGCGTTTCTGCGGGCAATCCAGAGCTGGGCATCCATCGCTGCTGTTCGGAACGCGGAACCACACCTTCCAAATCGAAGCTAGTCTGCTTGAGGTTCAGAGAAAAACTCGCTTTGCTTTGATGGGTAAGCCCAGCCGGCTGTGTTTGCGCTGCGTAGGGGTCGGAGGTGCCTGCGCCTTGAGCTCCAGATAAACCTAATTGGCGTGCAGAGCTGATCCCATCCATAGCGATAAGCTTGACATTGCAGAGAGCTAGAAATGCCAAAGCAGTCCCTGAAAGGGAGAACCTTGGAAGCCTTAACCTCAATTGCATGAACTTGGTCTGTAATGCTGACATGCCCTAATGCACTCCTAACGCAATGATACAAAGTCTCTTTGTTAAGGATTTATTATAATATTAAAACATTATTTTAACAAGAATAAAAAATTAAAGAATATCTCATAAATTAAGTATGTTACGGCTTTGTCAGGGAAAAACACCGAGAGAATGCTGTCTCCCGAACTCAGGCGTGCTAAAGGTGCTAGTGGCACTAAGGCTCTCTGTCAAGAATGTCTCCACCGAGAGGAAATTGACTTCCATGCTGACCAAACCTTTTGCGCA
>JBIKVD010000198.1:0-8128 GCA_044357055.1 Oligoflexales bacterium
AGCCCTCGTTGGCGATGGAGTTCGGGCCGTGATTGTAGCTCTATTAAGGACGTCAGAAAATAGACTTTCTGTTGAGGTTCTTTAGCTTGTCCAATTTTATCTTCATAGCGGCTTGTAATGTATTTCTCATTGGTGGCCAGTCCTACGCCCAACGCTACTGTCATAAAATAGACCGCGAACATGCTCAGCGACACCCATCGGTTCTTACTCAGCAAGCGATTGGGATACCACTTAAAAAGCGCGTATGCCATGACCATTCCCGCCAGCAGCCCTCCAAAATGGGCATAGGCGTCAATCATGGGTAAGAAACTAAGGGGAACATTGATCAGCAACATTCCCATATACGGACCGCGAGAGAGTTTTCGCCCCTGCATTTCCTCTACAAAACGGGCAATGGATTTTTCCAAGAAGAGCCCAGCACCCAGCAAACCAAAGATCGCCCCAGATGCACCGACACTTTGGTTCACGCCCAAAGCTGCACTGGCAATCGAGCCAAAAACTCCCGAAGCTAGAAAAATGAGGAGGAAGCGCCCGCTGCCAAAAACAGGTTCTAAGTCCTTACCCACGACGTAAATAGCAAAGGAATTGAAGAGAAAATGAATCAAGCCGCCATGCAAAAAAATGGGTGTAAAGAAACGGTAATAATCGCCCTGAAGAATGCCGATAGGATCTTGAGCGCCCAAATCCCACAGCACTAAAGAGCTTGTTACCATCAGGGATTGGCTCAGGTAGCTGGCCCAAAGAAATATCAGGGTGTTGATGAAAAGGATGCGCCCTGACCAAGTCTTTAGCAGGAAGTTCGTAAAGGATCGGTTCTGCCGCGACATTAAGCTAAGCTGGCTCACTAGAATGACGCTCCAGAAGATAAAAAAATCAATTAGAGGATGCGATAGTCACTTTGGGGCGAGTGCAGTTTCAAATAGTCCCGCAGCTGTAGGGCTCCAACCCCTGGATCGATGTCTTTGCTTAGCATCCAGATCGCTGTCGCGCCCTCTCTACTTGGCAAAAAAAGCACCACTTGCGCGACCTCAGCTTCCGCGCCATCTGATTTAACCTGTCTTACATCAGCAGAAATTTGTAACACTTGTCCCTGCTCGATTCCTAAATGGAGATGCTGGGTATGAAATATAAGTCGATCAAATTTGCCGGAGGGTTCCACAGCGACAAAAGAAACAGCAAAAAGGTCATCCGCAATGCGCTTCATTTCCTCAACCCGGTACTTACCTCCCACCTTGACAAAAGTTTCTGCCACTTGGGCATACCCGGGAGCACTAAGGGTCCCGATGAGCATCAAACTGACAATAAATAGAAACTTCATTGATCTATCCTCTCTGCAAGCGCGCGCAATAGCCCGCCGTCCAAAATCCATAAAGCCACAATTTCAATATCATCTGACAAGGCTCGATCCACGTCCATGGTCAGGCTCAAACCTCTGATCTCAGTGTATAGCTTTTGCAACTGGGGTGCAGGTTTTAGCGGCTGCAAGAGATCCAAAGCCTGGCACGCAGCCAAGGCTTCTATCGCGAAGATACGACTCACATTCCGCACCACGCGACGGGCTTTCCACGTTGCGAGGGGCCCCATGCTAACGTGGTCTTCCTTATCTGCCGAGGTTGGAATGGAATCGACCACGGCTGGATGTGACAGCACCTTATTTTCTGATGCTAGGGCAGCAGCTGCCACATGCGGGATCATAAACCCTGAATTGAGGCCACTTTCTCTCACGAGAAAAGCTGGCAACTCGCTCATGGCTGGATTCGTGAGCTTCTCAATCCGTCGTTCCGAAATGCTTCCCAGCTCACTCACCGCAATGGAAAGAAAGTCCATAGCCATGGCTATGGGTTGCCCATGAAAATTGCCGCCACTAAGCACCTCTCCCCCGGCGAAAACGAGGGGATTGTCAGTCGTAGCGTTCATTTCTCTATTCATGATGGCATCGACATAGTCGATGGCATCCCAGGAAGCTCCATGAACCTGAGGAATGCAGCGAAAACTGTAAGGATCTTGCACACGATCACAATCTTCGTGACTAGCGAGGATTTCATCACCACCCGCGAACAAGCTTAGCATCTCGGCCGCAACGCGACCCTGTCCCTGCTGAGGGCGCAGGACATGGATTCGCGGATCAAATGCCTTAAGCGATCCCTTGAACCCATCCAAACTCAGTGCGGCAATGGCGGTGGCGGATCGGGCAAGGATTTTTGCTTCTTCAAGAGCAAAGGTTGCTCCAGCCGCCATAAATTGGGTTCCATTGATTAAGGATAGTCCTTCTTTCGCATGCAGTCGCAGAGGGCTGATCTGAGCATTCTCAAGAACATGCTTCGCGCTTGACACCTGGCCAGAATAATGAACCCGACCCTCACCCATAAGTGCTAAAGCCATGTGAGCAAGCGGGGCTAAATCACCAGAGGCTCCTACACTGCCTTGCCCGGGAACTAATGGGAGAATATCGTGATTAAGGAGTGAGAGCAGGGCATCCACGACTTCGACTCGCACCCCGCTATTGCCTGAGAGAAAGCTAACGACCTTTAGGATCATCATTGCCCGGACGACTTCTGGTGGGGAAAGATCCCCAACTCCTGCGGCGTGGGACCGGATCAAATTGACCTGCAGCTGATCGATTTTATCTTTGGGTATGGCCACGTTGGACAAGAACCCAAATCCAGTCGTGACACCATAGACTTTCTCCCCCGAGTCAATAGCGCTTTCTATGTATTTGCGAAATTCCTGTATCCTTTGACGGGTGCTTAGGGTGATGTCCAGCTGCAGCTTTGCATCCCTCGCAAGGGACCAAAGTTTGACTGTGGTTAGCGGCTCTTGATCGAGAAAATAAGTTGTCTGCTGAAGTTCCAAAAAAATATCCTTACTGGTTCCCGCTCATGCAGAAAGGCATGCCTATGACCCTCTGAGACTCTTCACCGCCATGGCTCGGTCTTCTGCTTTATAGATGAAATGACCCGCCACAAGGATGCTAGCACCCGCGCGGATTAACTCCTTGGCATTTGCCCCATTGACGCCGCCATCAACCTGGATATCCACCTCTGCCTGCCGACCGATATCCTTAAGCATGCTCGCGACCGTGCGAACACGGGCGATGGCTTCAGGGATGAATTGTTGCCCGGAAAAGCCAGGGTTAACACTCATGATATTTACTTGGTCAAGATATGGCAGTAGGGAACTCAAGCTTGCGAGGCTGGTCCCTGGATTTATGGCTATACCCGCTCGTTTCCCTTGGGAACGAATCATGGTTAAAAGCCGATGATGATGACGAGCCGCCTCGACATGAAAAGAAAAAATATCGGCACCCGCTCGCAGATATTCCTCGGCGACTTCATCGGGATTGGTAATCATGACATGCACATCGAGGGGAATTTTGCAGCTGTTTTTAAGAGCGGTGATCAAAGGAAGACCGTAGGTCAGATTGGGCACGAAATGACCATCCATCACATCAATATGATGCAGATCGGCACCAGCACTTTCTACCGAAGATAACTCTGCGGCGAAATGCATGGGATCTGCGGAAAGCAAGGAAGGAGCGATCTTAACAGGTCTCAAAGGTCGACTCCTTCTGATGGTTCCAAATGACTTCGCCTCAACATTTTCTTTTGAATTAAGGATGACTTGAGCCGACTCATGCGCTTAAAGAAGACAATACCATCAATATGGTCGATTTCATGCTGCAAGCATATCGCAAACAGTCCATCTGCATGGACGGTGAACTCCTTGCCGCTTTCATCTTGCGCGCTCACCCATACTTCTGCAGCTCGGTCGACGTAATCATAGATTTCTGGAAAGCTCAGACAGCCTTCTTGATACTTAACTTTGCCATCCTTCTTGGTAATCACAGGATTCACAAAGGTGTACGCTTGGTCATGCCAGGGACGCTTTTCCTCACCGTCTTCCTCGTAGCGGTTTCCAGCCCATGGGATTTGAATGACCAGAACACGACGGAGGTCGCCGACCTGATTTGCCGCCAGTCCTATACCGCCCGAGGATGCCATGGTCTCATGCATATCGCGGACAAAGGAGCGCAACCCATCATCAAATTCCAAGACATTTTTTGCCGGTGTTTCCAGCACTTTTGCTGGCCACTCAAGTATTTTTAGAACTGCCAATGCTTTATCCTCCCTATCCCGCGCGCAGGCCCTCAATATGCCACAATGGGTTGATTTTGGCAAAAGGACACCCACCGGCGATCAAATTGACCAAAGGGCACAAATTTTATAATCTTTTTAATGTGTTACGAATTCTGCCGAACTGCAGAATTGAGTAAGTTCCTTCTCAACAGAGTTCCTACCAGGGTGGGAACCCGTCGCCCCATCGTTTACAGCACAGATTTTCTTTCAAAGCCGCCAAATATTTCACAATGAGTTACATCGATCTTGAAGACTTGAGCCGGCATCATCTTTTTCCTCGCCGGCTTGGATGAGAGAGAATATTGCTACATCTAAACAGATTACAGGGTTCCATCTAGTTGAATCCCCCGCAACACAGGAGTCGAGCTCTCGGTCTGATTATCAAAATAGACTTTGTACTGCATATATGGGTTTAAGCTCAGATCAGGAGAGAGGCTGAGACTTGGCAGGCCCAGTGATGGATTCAGAAGTTCTGAGAAAAAAGTTGCAGCCGTATTATCGGGCCCGACAAAGCTTGGGTTATCAGAACAATTGGCTTGTGTACAACTGCGAACCTGTAGCCGCAGGTTCATAGCGCCCCGGCGATAGAGTTGCGCGATCTCATCGTTACTCAGGGCGCGTGACCAAGTTCCAAGGTCATCCAATTGACCTTCGAAGTGCCCGCTATTAACACCGGTTGCTGAGGATACCTGGCAGCCGATTTTAGCTATGTCGGTACCAGTAGCTTCCAACTGGCCGGCGTTCATTGAGTTGTAAGATTTCCCATCAAAGAAAATTTCAGCAATGTCGGTACCTGCATCATAGCGACCCACCAAGTGGTGCCATTGACCATCGTAGTAACGAGTATGAAAACCTTTCAATGGGAATGAAACACCGGCGGAGCGCAAATACAAGAATATGGTATCAGTGCCATCGCCCCAGAAACCCAGCACAAACTTCGACCATAGCGTACCATCTGAGCTTTTAAAGATATTAAAGATTCGACCTCCCACCGCATCTACCGTCGAGTCGAATGCGGTTGTAGTCTTGAACCAAGCGGAGACAGTGATCGAGTCATCGGCCCCAAACCAGTTCGTACCTGCGCCTAGCTCGAGACAATCATCGTGTCCATCAAAGGATAGTGCTTGTGCGATTTTCCCGTCTGTAAAGGCAAGTCCTGTACTATCTGTGTTGACAACAGAAGCGTGCAAACTGGAGCCCGCAGCGCCGTTGCTGATGGTAGCACCGTTCGTGACAGAACCTAATGGGGCGTCAAATGTGAAAACACCGTTCTGGTTGCTACGCAGTGCTGCACCATAATTGTCAGTAGCGTAGGCAGATTCTGAGGTACTGCCAACCGGTTGCGATTTGAGATACGGAGCCTCGGGAACCCAATTCAAATTGGTCAGTAAACCCGCTCCGAGGCCTGGATTCGGTAAAATCTGTGAAGTGACTGACCCGCCCTGTCCGCCGCCATATGTTCCGACTTGGCGGCGATAGATAGCTTGTACTTCAGCTTCGCTTAGGCCACGAGAAAAAACAGCTAGCTCATCAATCTTGCCAGTAAAATACTCTGGGAAGCTGCCTCCGAATAATGCGACACCAGAGGGACAATCGGCCCCGACGGTTTGATTGCAGGTCCCAGTATTCAATGTTAAGCCACCTAAAGTACTGGCGACAATGCGGCCATCAATAAACAGGTACGAATGAGTGGCAGTCAAAACGCAGGCGACAAAATGCCAGGCATTGGCTGCTTGTGCCGTATCGGAAGTCATGCCTCGACCGACACTATTTTTTGCCATCCCGCAAATATACTGGCCATTGCTGAGAATTCCAATCGACAGACCGTCAGCATTTGCGCCGAGTGAATAAATGGTCTGAATACGGTTTGTGGCGCTACTATTGACCCAGGCCATGAAGGTGATTTGGGTTAGGTCTTTGTTCGCGGCAAGATTGCCTGAAATACCGCCATAATCCAATTCAATGAAATCATTGACGCCGTCGAAACTAATCGATTGATTTAGCTGACCAGCCACAAAAGCCATATCGCCGTTACTATCATCGGCTAGACCGTGCAAAAGTTCTCCGGAACTATCTAAAATAGTTGCTCCATCGCCGACGAAACCCAAAGTGCCATTAAAATGCAATAGGAGTTCATTGCCTGACATAGAAAAGCCAAGGCCACTGCCCTCAGAGTTTGGAAGTTCCTTTTGTGAATTTGACCAGCTTTGTAGGCGAAGGTCGCCGTTCGCGAGCTCCGTATTATCGAATAGAATGCCGGCGTGTCCAAATTCGCTTGATCCATTGTCATCGTGAGAATAGCTAAAAACTGTTTTTAGCTGAATCGTGGAACTCGCGCCAAAGCTGGTATGACCCAGGGCGTCAGTCAACTTCACGCATATTTTATAATTGCCATCTGCTCCGAAATTACCCGTATCTGCTGCAGGCATAGCGCCATAGCTAAGGGTTCCATCGCAGTCGGTCAAGCTTGAGACCAGTCTATATTCGCTGGTGGTCTGGCCACTGGCAGACAGTGTTCCCCCAGGGCTGTCGTCAAGGCTCGCTCTGTCCCGGTCACGATACCATCGAGCGCTGCATTCGCCAGAGCCAGAGAGCTAAAGACTGGTGCCGTCGTATCCTTAGTCCAGGTGGCACTGGTTGCTGAATCCAAGGCTTGCCAGTTGCCTTCGCTATTGCGACCAACAACACAGATTTTTAGGACTCCATCCCCAATCGCGCTAAGGCTGGTTGTGATATGAATCGCAGTCGCTTGCTCAACAGAATAAGCCGTGACGATCCCACAATCGGTTTCCGCCGCCAAGCCAACTTTATACCGATAGTGACTGACATCTATTCCTGAAACTGTGATATCGGGGCTCACCACCAGATTTGTTCCTGTCGGCGTGCCAGACAGCAAGGCGGTTGGTGAAACCCTGAATAGGGCGATTCCACCACTGACAGCATAGCTGACGTTGCCAGCGATATCTTGTAAGCGGAGACAGATTTTGTAACCACCATCCATTGCGAAATCACTACTGTCGCTCGCAGGAATATCAATACCGTATTCTAGTTGCTCATCACAGTTGCTTGCACTAGGCACTAACTTGTATTTGGCCTCGCTGATATCAGATCCCTCGATGTTACCTAGCATGGCTTGATGCTGCAGATGCTCACTGCTATTGATAAGGCCATCCGCGGCGGCGTTGACGAGTGCCACGGATTCAAATGCAGGGGCTGTAAAATCTATGACAAAGCCTGCGCTAGCACCGTATGCGATCAGACTTTCGCTCTTGTGAAAGGCAATGCAGATCTTGTAAGTACCAGCATTTGCTAAAAGAGGATCCGCCATAGAGGGAAGATCAACGCTGAACTGCACAGCCCCATCACAGGCGATGCTATCCGCGATCACTGCATATTGGATGAGAATAAATTCCTCCGTGCTCAAACCTGTAAGCAGCTCGGCGGGGTTGTTGTGTTCCTGAAGATTAACGAAACCATCGAGGAGATCTGACCTTAGAGCCAGAGTCGTCAAAGCTTCAGCGGCGGCTGCTTCGGTTGCTGCGCCAACATTGGCTGGATCGATCGGGGAAGACGTCACTGGATCAGGCTGATCCTCTGTTTGCTCGCCGACCTGCACTTCATTTTCTATATTCTCTTCGGCAGTACCGGTCATGCGCTGTGACGCAACTTGTGACTGTTCGGTACAGTGACTGAACCCTAAGCTTAAGATCGAAGCTAAGTATATTCGCGTGGCGACAGTCACAGCGGTAACCTCTGGAAAAAGCGATTCTTCGCAGTCTGTTTCCTTACGGAATTGGTCCTGGCAAACTTGAGACCGAAGTGGACAGAAATTTGTCCCAACACCCGCTAGGCAATAATATATAATCATTATGGGGTATTAGGCGCTTTGAGCTTTCGTGCTTCTCTGTCTAAACTCGTCTGGTGTGCTATCGGTGGCCTCTATTCCCCTGGAATGGAGGCCATAGAACCTACCCAAATGGCTCCTATTCAAT
>JBIKVD010000018.1:0-23939 GCA_044357055.1 Oligoflexales bacterium
GATTTCCAATCCGCATACGTCCATCCCCACGCCACCCATCAGCCAAAGCACACGCTCTGACAGTTTTCTTCGCTTCTCTTATAGCAATTCTCGCTCCAAAATTTTATTTATAATTTCAATATATTATATAGATTCAGAGATCACCGAAACCCTACGACCGCCTAAAATATAGACACTCACCGCTGCCAATCTAGAGCGATAGAACATTCACAGCGGTGATGGATCGGGAAAGCTGGGGGATCCCCGCTAGATGGGCTGGACGCGAATACCATTCTTCAGGCTTAGATTCACCGGGCAACGTTCAGAAATCTCCAGGAGGCGGGTCCTCTGTTCTGGTGAAAGGTCTCCCTCGAGTTCTAAGTGTTTGGTGATGAGATCCGGCTGTAAGGGCAAGGAAGGATCCGGCAACTTCCGATGCGTCAAGCGAACCGAAGCTCCCGTGAGTGGCCACTCCTTACGTTGGGCGTACATTTTTACCGTCATCAACGTGCAACTGGCGAGAGCTGCTAGAAGAGACTCATAAGGGCTAGGTCCTAAGTCCTGCCCTCCTAAAGCTACGGGCTCATCAGCTGCAAGAGTGTGTCGCTCGTCGAGGTTGATTTCCACACTATAGAGAGAGCGCCCATCTAATTTTGCTGTCAGTGAGTGATGGTGTTCATGCCCTTTAGAACTCATCGAATCTCCTCAGGAAACCCCCTTGGGAAGATGACCACAGATCATGCTGCGCCGGGAGGGAAATACGTAGCCAACGTCAAAAGATCATCATCTCGCTTTTGATTCGTTCGACAAAAGCCTGAAAGGCAACCAGGGTTGAACCCGTCAAGTGATCCTTCTTGGGAACCGCAATCTTCACAGGGTTGACGAAGCGTTTATTCTGCAACATCGCAAAATGAAGGTGGGGCCCAGTCGTTCTTCCTGTCATACCGACGTATCCAATGACGTCACCTTTCTTGATGCTTTGGCCAAGGACCGCATTTCCAGCAAAGCCACGCATGTGCCCATAGACGGTTTCAAAACCGTATCCATGGCGAACTTTTATCATTTTTCCTAGGTTTTCATGATAGGTCATTTGTACAATTCGACCGTCACCGATAGCACGCACTGGGGTCCCGATGGGTGCAGAATAGTCGACTCCCAAGTGTGGCTTCATAACTTTCAAGACCGGATGAAAGCGAGTTGAAAACCCAGAAGTGATTCGAGCCCCTGGAATCGGGCTGGCTTGGAAAATATGGTCCAAAGTGGAGCCATCTTCTTGATAGAAGCCTAGGGCTGCGCCCTCACTCTCAAACCTGTAAATACTAACAGCATCTGGCTTCTCCACCGGCGCATATCTGGCCGCCAAGATATCCCCAAAGGCAATTCTTTGATCTTCAGCCCAAAGTTCTTCCACAACCAGCTGCCAGCGGTCCCCTTTTTGAGTGCTGCGGCCACCCCCTAGGTATCCAGAGAGGATCTGACTCAATTGAGTGGCCACTCCCCCGCTTAATCCAGCGCTCTTAACCGAGTTCCATAAAGATCCTTCAATCGCACCATGAAACGTTCGGTTATGGACCTTTTGCTCGAGTTCCTGCAATTCCACATCATAGGCATTTGCCAACTCACGAATGACCAGAGTTTCCAAAGGACCTGTTCGCACTTCCACAACGAGGCGATTCACCCCAGAATCGACTTCCGTCTCGCGAAAAACCTTTATCAAAGAACCGGGTGCTAATTTTTGCAGGTTAAAGGAATCGCGACAGTACTTCGCCATAGCGACAATTTGATCTGAGGAAACACCTAGTTCACGCAGAGCACTAAAAAAGGACTGGCCGTCCGCTAACTCCAACTGGCCCATGGCGACGCGTTCGCCAATGGAAGCATTCTGTAAATAGGAGGCAAAATCTTCGTCATCATTAAAGTCAAAACGTGGTTCCGTTAAAAACTGGGGAAAAAAGGGAGTTTGGTATTCCATATCGACGCCGCCGTCGTTATGGCCCGCCAGTTCCGCCCTGTGTTCTTGATGGAGGTCCACCTGTCCAGAAAAGGGATCAGTACGGAAATTTATCTTTCTCAGCCCTAGAATCATCAGGAGTAAGACTAAACCAGCAGGTATCCAAAGTAAAAATTTCACCATCGTATGAAAGTTCCTTATTTTGTTTCTGCAGCCACATTGAGTTTGCTCAATTCTTAGGGCAAAATAAAGGCGCTATCGAGTCATTTAAGCCATTTCGGCATACTTAGCCCTTTATTTCAGCACGAATGACGTGAAAGATTCATGAAAACCGGTGCCACAAAGATAACGAAAGAAACGTCAGGACCTACAGCCGGCCTCTGGGATGAGCTTGCTTACAAAAACCGCAAAGTAGGTCTGTTCCGGCTTTGGAAATTCTTGGTTCACCCGGTTGTCGTTTTTACTTTGCTGCAAATCACTATGATTGCCGCGATCGTGTCTTGGATCGTCTTTTATCTTAACATACAAGAGCAGTTCACCCAATCCTTTAAGGCCTTTGGCATCAGCAGAGAGTTTCTTGCTGACCAAACTGGAATTATTGCTATGGGCTTGGGCATCGCTTTTTTGTCGTTAATTCTTGTCGGCTCCATCCTGCTTTTTGTTTTCGCGATTAAACAGGCCATGCTTAACCGTCAGCAAAAGCAATTCCTTTCCTCAGTGACCCATGAACTCAAGTCCCCCCTATCAAGCCTGCAATTATGCCTGGAAACTCTGCAAAACCGCCCTCTCAATGCCCAACAAAGTGGCAAATTGCTACACATGATGCAAAAGGATTCTTGGCGGCTGATTAGGCTTGTCGATCAGATCCTGGTATCGTCTCGCCTAGAGCGCGGCATTGATCCGGACGAAATTTGGGTGCTACAGCCCCCACAGAAGTTCTTGGAGAATATTCTTTCGGAAATGAATCAAAACCTCGATGACAAGTCCCGGTTTGTATTGAACTGCAAAGTGCAGGAGGACATTTATTTATGGGAAAGGCCCCTAAAGATGGTCATCGTTAATCTGCTGGAGAATGCGCTCAAGTACTCACCGATCCATTCCCCCATCGAATTATCGTTAGAGCAGGTAGGCGGCTTCTATTTGTTACAAGTGAAAGATCAGGGCTTTGGAGTTCCAAAACCAGAACAGAAAAAAATATTTCGTATGTTTCAGCGTGGTATGCATTCCAATGAAAATGCCATCCCCGGGACTGGGCTAGGTCTTTTCATTGCTTACAATGTCGTAAAAAGTATGAAAGGACGAATTTGGGTAGAAAGTGAAGGCTTGAATCGCGGATCGACTTTTCTCATGAAATGGAAAAAGAGAACCTTGCCACAATCTCATGCCAAAAAATCTTAGCCTTATGGATTTCCAGCCTAAGGACAATAAGGGAGAGTGAATTGGGATGAGCCAGACATTAGACAGCACCCGCAATGGAACTTCGAGAGAAGAGTACAAAGCTCGCATTTTACTAGCGGAAGACGAAGAACATATAGCGTTTGTTTTGAAACTCAATTTAGAGCAGGAAGGATATCAGGTCATTCATGTTCCCTCGGGTGACAAGGCGCTCATGGCACTGCACAGTGAAGGGCCATTTGAGGTTTTGATCCTTGATGTCATGATGCCCGGGGTAAATGGCATCCAGGTCGCCAAAATAGCGCGTCACAACGACCCAAAAGTAGGGATCATCATCCTCACAGCAGTGGGAAGCCCCGAGACTCGAATGGAAGGTCTAGCCAGCGGAGTTGACGACTACCTTACCAAACCATTTTTGATGGAAGAGCTGATTTTACGAATTCGCAGAGCGATTGATCGGGCGAAGTTCTTTCAAAAATCGGACGACAAATCTGGTGCCATCCCGGCTCCCGGCAAAAAGACTTTGAGCTGTGGTGATTTCTCGCTCGACTGCGATCGCTTGCTGCTTTCAGGACCGAAGGGTAACTTTCATCTTACCGCCCTTGAGGCGGATGTATTAAATGAATTTTTTTCCCACCCTGGTGAAGTGCTAACCCGAGAGTACCTTTTAACAAAAGTTTGGCAGGTGAGTGGCCTTGCAGAAACCCGCACCGTCGATAATTTTATGGTGCGCCTGAGAAGATATCTTGAGCCCCATCCAAAGGAGCCCCAGCATCTTCTGAGCATTCGTGGCAGGGGATACCAATTTCAGCCATAGATCCTGTCACTAGCCGGCATCTCTTTAAAATGGGAAAGCTTCTATAGTTTTCCGCACAGCAAATCTTCAATCAGGGAAAGCAAAAATGACGTGTGCGTGCTCAGGAACTAAAAAAAAAATTTGTCAGACTGCATATATGCGCTAAGCTTTAGTCGTTAAGTCACATAGGCACAAATGCGCGGAGCTTACGCTAGCTCTGTGGTTTGTTTCAAAAGTGCTGAGTTATTACCATATCGATATGAGAAATGTGCCGGCGATACGCGGCAGGACACCGATTGGTGAAAGGATTTCATGTCTGAAAATTCTAAGACCCTCGTCATTGTAGAGTCCCCAGCCAAAGCTAAGAAAATTGGCAGTTTTTTAGGCAAAGATTTTCGCGTACTCGCTAGTATGGGCCACGTGAGAGACTTACCAGCTAAAGCTGCCGATATTCCTGCGAAATATAAGAAAGAGCCATGGTCAAGTCTCGGAGTCAATGTCCAAAACAACTTCTCGCCAATGTACATCATTCCTAACGACAAGAAGAAAATTGTCAAAGAATTGCAGGATAGCCTCAAGGGCGCGAAAGAACTCATTCTCGCGACGGACGAAGACAGGGAGGGCGAGAGTATCGGCTGGCACTTGGTCCAAGTTCTGGAACCCAAGGTCCCCGTTAAACGTATGGTATTCTCGGAGATTACAAAGGAGGCGATAGATAAAGCAATCGCGAACCCGAGGCAAGTGGATGAGAATCTCGTCAATGCCCAAGAAACGCGTCGGGTTATTGATCGTCTCTATGGCTACACCCTGAGCCCCCTGCTGTGGAAAAAGATTGCGAGGGGACTGTCCGCAGGAAGGGTGCAATCTGTTGCCGTGCGCATCTTGGTGGAGCGTGAGCTTGAACGCTTGAGTTTTCGCAAGGGCCTCTATTGGGATTTATCTGCCACGATTGCAAAAGCTGAAGGTGCAAAAGCAGAAGCAAGCTCCTTTGAAGCCAAGCTCTACAGCGTGGACGGCCAGACCATTGCCACCGGTAAGGACTTTGACGAGAGTACCGGTGCCCTTAAAAAGGACAGCCAAGTCAGACTATTAAATGAAGAAACCGCACGCGGCCTCGAGAGTAGCCTCAAAAACAGTGCCTGGACCGTCTCTGAAGTCGAGAGTCGCGAACAAAAGCGCTATCCCTACCCTCCTTTTATCACCAGTACCCTGCAACAGGAGTCCTCCAGGAAATTGGGCTTTACCGCACGCAGAACCATGCAGGTGGCTCAGAAATTGTACGAAGATGGTTTTATCACCTATATGCGTACGGACAGTGTCAATTTGTCTCAAGAGGCGATTGGGGCAGCGCGCAGCGCTGTCGTCGCTCGTTACGGTAAAGAGTACTTGCACGACGAGATTCGGCAGTTTACTTCGAAATCTAAGAACGCGCAGGAGGCCCACGAGGCGATTCGCCCCGCAGGGACCCAGATGCAAACGGTGGAAGACCTCGGCTTAAGCGGGGATGAAGCCAAACTCTATGCCCTTATTTGGAAGCGAACGATGGCAACACAGATGGCTGATGCTCGTTTACGCTTTCAGACTGTTTCGATTAAGTCACAAAACTGTGTGTTTCGCGCTAGCGGCAAACAGATCCTTTTTCCTGGTTTCTTTCGCGCCTATGTTGAAGGAAGCGACGAGCCCGAATCCTCTCTAGAAGATCAAGAGAAACTCTTGCCCGAGCTGAAGCAGAACGAGGCTCTTAAGTGCCAGAGGCTAGACCCTCAGGGACATGAAACGAAGCCACCCGCTCGTTATACAGAAGCTTCGCTTGTGCGAAAGCTTGAAGCCGAGGGCATAGGCAGACCATCCACCTATGCCAGCATTATCAGCACGATCCAAGATCGCGGGTATGTCCGCAAACAGGGGCAACAGCTCATACCCACTTTTACAGCTATGGCTGTGACCAAGCTACTCGAGACAAAATTCTCTCGCTTTGTGGACTTAAAGTTCACTGCCAAAATGGAAGAAACCTTGGACGACATTGCCTCAGGAGAGGTCGAAAGCCTCCCCTATTTGACGCAATTTTATTCCGGCCCCACAGGCATCGCGGATCTGGTTAAGGTCGGGGAAGCAGAAATCGATGCGCGGGAGGTTTGCACCCTCAAACTAGACGGAATATCGAGTCAGATACGCGTTGGACGCTACGGACCCTATATTGAGCGCCATGGCGAAGATAAAGAGGCAGAGCCAACCAGAGCGTCCATTCCAGAAGATGTTGCACCCGGCGACATAACCAATGAAATGATCGAAGGCTATATTCGCCAGAAATTGGAGGGCCCAAAATCCTTGGGCACAGAGCCAGAATCTGGCAAACCGATTTTCCAAATGAATGGCCCCTTCGGCCCATACTTACAAGTTGGCCAAGTCGTTGAGGGGGAAGACAAACCCAAGCGTGTTGGCATCCCTAAAAACATGCCTCTCTCGCAGATTTCTTTGGAGCAGGCTCTTGGCCTGCTCAGCCTTCCAAGACGATTGGGCAAACACCCGGAAACAGACAGGGTCGTCAATGCGGGCATCGGGCGTTTTGGGCCTTATGTAAATCACGCTGGTATTTTTAAATCGCTGATCACCGATTATGATGTGCTTAGTATTGATCTTGAAACAGCCGTCGAATTGCTAAAAACTGCGAAAAAACAAACCGCAGTTATCTTAAGAGAAATGGGTGCCCATCCTGAAGATGGCAAACCCGTTGTCATTTGCGAAGGCCGTTATGGTCCGTATTTGAAACACGGCCGCACCAACGCCTCTCTCCCCAAGGATAGTGATGTCCAGGCTGTAACCATGGTCAGTGCCATGGAACTGCTGGCGAAGAAAACAAAAGGGAAGAAACCCACAAAAGGGAAGAAAGCGGCTGCTGTCTCTGTTGCTGATGAGGAAAGCGATGGCGAACCGGTGAAAAAGACGAAAAAACCGCGCAAAAAGGCTGCTTCCAAGAGCTAGTCCGCCTTCGTATTTGTTATCTCAGCCTTTTAAAAGGTATAACCCAGATATAGCAATGCCAGCTGATAGGAGGGGCTTTGTCCAAGCTTGTCCAGTAAACTCTCGGTGTCATCTTGCAGATCCTGCAAATCCCTATTGATGCTTGGGCTTGAAAATAGATTAACCTCTGAATCAGAATTTACCGGCACCGAAACCGCCAACCAGTCTGCACCCATCACAAATCCCTCTGGCCAAGTCCATCGGTTGCCGAGAGAAAAATGCAGGACAGGACTATTCGTTTGAAAATCGCCGCCCAAGTACTCCCCGGAAAGTCGGTCATCTATTCGCAAATCCAAACGAATCGTCCTTAGGCCCACCCCAGCTCCGACAAAAAAGCTGTTCCCAAAAAAATAGCGACCCTGCAACAAGAGCAGGCGCGCCGACCCGTCTGCCTGGCTTAAGTCAATGGTGGAGCGCTCGACGTCTTCTCGCAAGGGTTCCACAAAATCTCGCCGCGCCGCGCCGTAGGATAGGGCTAGCTGAATATTTTCACGCTCCTGCCAGTATCCTTCTAGGCCTGCTCCTAGCATCGAGCCAACGATCGTCCCGGCGCTAGCCGCGACTCCGGCCTTGGTCTCAGCTCGAACTTTTCGGGAACTTTCTGCTGCCAAATAGGCACTTGGTTCGCGTCGGGGTGTAGCCACGACTGGTTCTGGTTTTTCCTGATCATCTTGATCATTCTGATCCAAATCAGATGGCCCATCCAGCTCATTGGTAACGGTGGCTGAATTTGAAGTGGTATCTAAAGTGGCTTCTACACTGTCAGAAACCGCCTCAGAAGAATCTTGGGCCTGTCCCTGGGGCGCGGAATTAGCAACAAAAAGAATCATGGCCAAAAGGGTCATGGGGGTAGTGATTTTTTTCATGCTTAGAAAAACCTCCTATCATCTTCGCGACAATCTACGGTCGCGATTGTTATAGTCGCGATTGTCATAGCCGAGATGACTATCCTCGCGCTCTGGATTCAGGCCCTTGGATAGAGTTGCGCATAACGGGCCATAAAAATTCCTGCGGCCACGGAGACATTCAAACTCTCGACCAGGCCCGTCCCAGGAATAAGCCAGCGGCCCTTTGCGCTTTTGTCAATAATCTCAGACACACCAAGGCTTTCAGAGCCAAAAACCACGATGACATCTTTAGGAATCAGTGTCGAGAGAATATCCTCACCACCATGCGACGACGTCGTATAAATGGGTCGCTGCAAAGATTTCAGTACTGGCAAGACCTCCTCATTCTTCTGGGCGAGCCAGATTTCGAGGACTTCGCTACCCCCCATGGCCACTCGCGTGGCCGCCGCTGGCAGGCTAGAACTTTCGAAGCCTGAAATCACCAGCGCCTCAAAACCAAAATGTGCGGCTGAGCGAACGATCGCACCTAGATTATGGGGATTTTGCAGACCCGCACACCACAAGATGGGACAGGACTGCGGCTGTTTCTGAAGCCATGTCTTCCAGGACTGAGCATTGTGGGGATGCTTCTTCTTGCTTAAAATCGCCAGACCATCGTGATGAACCGAATGGCAAATCTTCTCCAGAACCTCAGCCGAGAGTACATGGTAGGCCAATTTGTGAGCGGCCAGGTATTTTAGCATTTCGGCCTGGCCTTGAATGCGATCTTTGCGGATATAAGCTCTAATGATGTCTTGCGGACGCTCGCGAAAAACGGCAGCGCAGGCGTGGCTGCCGTAAATGATTTGCTCCTGTTTTGGCTCTCGACCCACAATTTGCCCCCTGTCATCTTGCTAGAGGCAGAACTTGCCAAAGATCCTAGGAAACTGCAATGATGACGGCGCGAATAATCCGCGTCCGTGAGGACCAATTGGAAAGGGTGTCCAAAGCAACATGGGCGAGCAGGAACTTCAACTTGGCAGAATTTTTGCGAAAATCAAGATTTTTGGTGAAATTTGGGCGCGCTACTTAGCCTTAGGAAACTGGCCCCAAGCGGACCAATGGCTCACCGAGCAAAAAAAATCCTATCCCCAAATGGGCAGCCGTGATCGCCGCTGGTTGTCCGAAGTGTTCTTCACCGTTCTTCGGCACTGGGCCTTTGCCGAGACCTGTACTCTAGTCTTCGTGGACAGGGCCGCGCTTTTTAGCCAGCTAGATGCAAGCGGTCAGCTGGCAGAACTGAAAAACCGTTACTTGAAACCTCTGCAAGGAGCTGCTGCTTGGAAACCAGATCAGAACTCCTTAGAGACCCTGCTCCAATTTGCCTGCCTTCGGGAAAAGGCTGCGCGCGATGGCGAATCCCCAAGCAAAAAAGAGAGTTCCCATGCCCACGGCATGTCGGTCTGCGAGGAACTTTTGGCTGCCCTTTCCCTGCAAGCTCAAAAGAGGGGCGAAAAGCCCCATGATGCCCCCGAAACGTTTTTTTCAAACCTTTTTCAGCTTCTTTCCCACTGCGATGAGCTTTGGGCCCAGGGCCTAAGTCATAGTCTGCCCGCTCACTTATTGGGTGCTCTGGAACGAAGAAAACGTTTGAGCGAGGAAAACCAGTCCTGGGATCGCTGGCTAAACATGCAGCTTAGCCGGCCCCCTACTTGGCTAAAGATCAGAAAGGGTCTAGCCTCGGAATCTATCGCAAAAGAGCTCATCCACGAGCTAAAGGTTGGCGTCGTTGAAGAACGAGAGAGCGCCTTAGGCATTCGCACGGAGCGCAGCCTGCAAAGCACCAAAGCCTTTTTAGAGGGTCGCTTTGAAATTCAAGACCTGGCTAGCCAGGTCATGGTTGAAAAAATGCAGGTGCAGCCAGGCGACCTAGTTTGGGATGCTTGCGCGGGGGGCGGCGGAAAGTCCATAGGAATAGCCGCCGCCTTGAAGCAGCGGGGTCAATTGTTTGCTTCGGACCTGCGCCCCTGGAAACTCTCAGCCTTAGCAATGCGAGCAAAAAGAAGCGGCTACAGCAACATTGTGACCTTTCCTTGGCAGGCACCGAACGAGCCGGATTTTGGCAAGCCTGGCAAGACGAATGCCTATCTCGGGCATTTTGATCGCCTATTAATAGACGCTCCTTGCAGCGGCAGCGGTACTTGGCGGCGGAGCCCGGATACCAAGTTCCGTATGGGGATCAAGGATCTGCAGGTGCTCCAAGACCTGCAACTGCAAATGATCGCAGTGGCCTGGCCATATCTCAAACCTCAAGGAAGGCTTTTCTATGGCACCTGTAGTTATTTTGTCGAAGAGAACGAGGATCTGATCGCAAGAGCTTTAGCCACCATTCCAGCGTTAGTCCTTGTTCAGCAGTCTCTCATCGGTTGCCCGGACGAAGATTGCGATACGATGTTTCTAGCGGAGCTTAAAAGAATATAAAGAGGGATTTGATCATATTTCCCTGAGCACGGCGCGAACGGGACTTGCATCGGCATCTGTCAGGCGCAAAGGCAAAGCGCAAAGTTCATAAATCCCTGGTTTCACCTCAGGCATCCACAGGCCTTCCAAATTGCGGATTTGATGCCGAAGAAAAGCATGATGGGCCATCAGGTCTTTGGAGGCAAGGGCATCTACCGAGGGTGTATCAATCCCAATAAGCACGACCCCAAGTGCAGCGAGGTGGTCAATGGCACCTGGATGAAAATAGGAAAAATTTTCGGGAAAGCGGTCCCAAGCGGGCATCGACAAGGATTGAAATAACACGCGACTCACCCCTCGTGGTAGGGACTTGGGACAATGAGCATCCGTGATTTCCTGCACACCCGCTACCGACCAAACCAAACATGGCCCCCAATACGCCGCCAGATCCACCCCATCGATTCCCGTGGCTCCTTGTGCAAAATGACTAGGAGCATCCGCGTGGGCACCGATGTGAAGGGTGCTATGAATGGAAGAGAGGGTAACGCTATCCCCCTTTTCCACGCTCAGAGAACCCGCTCGGGAAAAAGCAACATCCCCTGGCCAAACGGCTGTGCGAGAATTGACGGGGGGGGATATGTCCCAAATTTTCATGTTTTACTCACAATCAAGTCGTTTCTCAATAACGTCTCGGTTATATTGGAAATCGGAATAGTATGCAAGATATGGCCCCAAAGCCTATCTGCGTTTGACCCCTCTGGAATCACTATGACCGCGCTAAAAATATTTATACACCTCTCGCCACTGATTCCCGTATATTTTGGACGCTATTATCTTGCCCTAGCCTTGGTGCTCGCGGTTGTGATCATCTATGTAAAATGCCATAAGATTCGGGCAGAGGTGGATAGGATGCAGGACGTGGGAGAGGCATCTCAAAGAGAATTGGCAGAGCTGCAAAAGCTACTACGTCGCTGGGAATCCTTTAGTTTTGAGCGGCTGAGAAAACTTTCTTAGGCTTTATGAATAGCAAGGCGCCTGCCAATATTTGATTTTTAAGAATGAATTGGGAATTGAAGATGCCTATTGATGAAAAGTTATGCCTTCGTGTGATTGAAGACAATCTCCTTGCAGCCAAGGCCTATTTAGCGTCCTATTTGGCAGCTCCTGATTACCACCAGCCCATTCTTCAAGCTATCACCGCGATGGCGAAGTCACTCGAATCCCGAGGACGCATCTATTCTTGCGGCAATGGCGGTTCTATGTGTGATGCCATGCATTTTGCAGAAGAGCTGTCGGGGCGATTCCGAGAAACCCGCCGCGCCTACGCGGCTATAGCCATCAGCGACCCAGGATATATTAGCTGTGTGGCCAATGACTTCGGTTATGAACAGATTTTTTCCCGCTTCTTAGAAGGTCACGGAAATCCTGGAGATGTCCTACTGGCGATTTCGACCAGCGGGAAATCTCCTAATGTTGTGCGGGCGGCGCAGACAGCCAAGTCTTTGGGGATGAAGGTGATCGCCCTTACTGGTAATAGCAATTCAGGGCTTCATCGCGACGCGGATATAGGGATTGCTACCCCGGCGCACCCATACGCCGACCGCATCCAAGAAGTTCATATCAAGATTATTCATGCCCTGATTGATGGGATCGAACAAAGCCTGCGATAAGCCGTTCATTGGCCCCAGCGCGCTCGAACTGCCTTATTCGTTGCCGAAAACTCGCTAAGAATTTCCTCTTCGCGGATCTTGACTGGTTTTTGTTCCCATAACACCCATTGCCCGTCAATCATCACATGAGCTGGTCTTGGCTGAGAAAAAAGAAGTCGGCCATCGAGATCGTGCAAAGGATACCAGGATGAATCTAAGGGAAAAAATAAAAGATCCGCTTTGCAGGCGGCCGCTAACTTGCCGATGGGATGAGATAGGTATTTGGAAAAAAACTGCCCTGCTTGCCCCCATAAGAGCTTTAGACCCATGGTGACCATCGCCTCATGGGAAATATGACGTCGCTCTCGTTCCCCCGATAGATACTTCCAGAGCAGCAATAAAATCTTGGCTTCGGCAAGAAGGTTGGCGCCATCGTTGCAGGCAGAACAATCCGTACCAAGATGCAGATTGGGTACCCTTTGGATGAGTTGTGTTATTGGCGCCAGGGTTTCATAAAGCATTTGCGACGCTGGGCACAGACAGACAGAGGTTTGACTCTGAGAGATAAGGGACAAATCCTCTGGGGAAACATAGAGCAGATGAACCAGGAGTTGCCCCTCCCAGAGGCCCTTGAGCTCATTTAAGAGAGCGACGGGACTCTTTCCATGTCGCTGCTGGATTAGGCGAAACTCGGATTCACTCTGGGAACAGTGCATATGACAGGGGAGCTTTTGTTCTCGGGCAAAGACAAAGATATCCTGCAAAAGGCCTGGGCTCACCGTGTCAACGGCATGAGGGGCAAGAACAGGCTTAATGAGATCCGAGAAGGGCCAATTTGCTATCAGGGCCTTGGTTTTTTGCAGACCAGCTCTGTCGGGAAAAGCGCCACCCAAATCCGCAATCGTCTCACCAATAAATCCGCGGACTCCGAGTCGTTCGCAGGCCTTTGCTACCCCGTGACTAAAGTAGTAATGGTCAGCAATCGTTGTGACTCCTGCCCGCAAAGACTCCAGTAAAAATGGCAGCGCCAAGGCTTCTGTGTCTTGGGCCTGAAGGGATTTTTCTAGGGGGAAAAAAACTTTTTCAATCACCGCCTGATCGCCGTGCCCCAGACCTTTCAATAGCGTCATCGGTGCATGAGTATGACTATTCAGGAAGCCAGGCGAACAGGCATAACCACTGGCATCCCAAACCTGCGCTCCTTCAGCTAGGACTTGACCTTGGGGAAAGGGAGTTCCTTCAAGCTCACAAGTCTGGATCAGCGAATTTTGTAGGCAAATTCTTATGGGCGCTGGATCAGGCCTTCCATCAACTGGAACGAGATGACGAAGCCAAACGGGTCGAAAACTGGCGTTTTCCCAGGGCGGGCGCCCTTGCGCCGCGTGCTGAGACAGCCTAGGGATAGGATCAGAGGCGGTTTCTGACATCATTCACTCGCCAATCATAATGAAAATCAAAGTCGGAGCTCATTCGCAAGGCTAGCTTGCTCCTATCGTTAAAAGAGTCTTTGAAGTGCTTGACGATGGCGGCAGCGCTGGCCGCTTCGAGAAAGCTCGCGAGATAATCACCGGCGCCACGTAGTTTAACGCTCTTGCCATAGTCGTCAAAATCCGCATAGTACCAAAGCAAGATGGAGTTAGCTTTGAGCTTTTTAGCATCGATCAAGGAAAACTGCCCAGGAGCTGACAAAAACTCTCGCATATTTTCTTCGAGCATTTTGTCTACATTACTGCCGCGAAAAGCCATCTCTCTCACGCGGGGACAACTAATGGCTGCGCAATTTACCGCCGCATGGATCCTGGGGTCTAGGGCTCCCACGGTCCACTCCTTGAGCTCGCCGGGGTCTTGACCCCGGATCAACTTATGCTCGATATCATCAAGGCTCACTTTCCATGAGCCAAGTTCAAAGGTGAAACTACCATTCCAAAGATTCCCACCCACCACGCGAAGATCGTTAATCTTCAGCTGCAAGAAGGCTGGGCTTTCCAAATCAATTTTATTTTCTTCTGCATATCTCAGAACATTGAAAATCATGCCGGCGTTATAGAAATTAATAAAAAAGGCCTTTCTCTCGTCTGAAGATAGCGCTTTTACATCAATCTTCGCCTGGTCAGAAAGCCAGCTTGTCAGCTCAGCCTTGGCTTTCAGGAAACCGCGATAGTCAACCCCCCCATCCGCTTGCACGTTCGCAGCCAACAACGCATCCCAGCGATCGTATTGTTTTGACAAGTCTGCGGTTTGAGCATCCAGACTTCCGATCGATGAACCGATGAGTAACATCGACATCAAGTGATTCAGCAGTTTATGCAACAAGAAATCCTCCGAGTCAGACGCTTCTGCTTGACGTAGCTTTGGAGCGAGCACGCCCGAGCAAAAAGAGTGTCAAGAAATAAGACGGGATGGAACAGGATACGGCGATGATGATTCCACCCACCCACATAGGGTAGGCTATTTCAACACCTAGATCAAACAACCCAACCAAACCATCCCAAAATGACACAAAAAAGTTGGTCTCCTGTGATAAAGAGTCCACAAACCGTGTGAAAACAGCTTCAAAGGCCAAGAAATCGGATCCTTCTCGACCCAGAATCCGCAAGCCCACCCAGTACATGGCGTAGTAAAAAGGTACCATCGTGAAAGGATTGGAAACCCAGACCATGGCGACCCCAATAGGCACGTTAAATTTGAGTCCTGGTATCAAGGCAAGCGCGGCGACAATAAACATCTGCACCCCGACAGTTGGGGTCAAGGCTACAGCCAAACCAATGCCCACCCCCAAGGCCACGGCTTTGGGATCATCAGTGCTCTTGCGAATAGGATCTATCAAGCGAGTTTGCAGCACCCGCCACAACCAATTCATAGATAGCTACCTTTCATTGCGTCAAACGGACCCACCACAGAGGTGATAGCCATACCTTTCCGTGAAAGCCCGAAGTGAGCAAATGAGCCCATTCTTCTCATGGGCGAAAACCCCCGGCAATTCTTTGCAAAAAAAGTAAGGCGTGGCAGCAAAGGCACGCCTCTCTACTTTGCTCCTCGCATCTGAGCTCCTATTACTCCCCTCCTTTGACCTATTGCTTTTATAACGTTTATTCTTGCAATTGCACATCGTCCAAATAATTCCCAGGTCAAACACTTGTTTCAAGCCAGGGATCACACCCCCTCCCCAATTCCCTTCAGACCCACTCATAGGGTATGAACCGGCAATTGCTGCCTTCAGATTTCCCAAGAAGATTCCGATATATCCTCCATGATACACGTGGAAGAAATTCGAAAATTAGTCAGCGCGGGGCAACTTCAGGAAGCTGAACAGCACGTCGATAGCCTGTTGCTGATCGGTCCAAAAAACACTCAGGCTCTGAAACTAAAAGCGCAACTGCTTCAACTTGAAGGTCGGTTCGAAGAGCAAGCCAAGATATGGCAACAGATCGCCAATATCGACCCTGAAGATTTTGATACCATCATGTATTTCCAGAAAAAATTTGTCGATGAGCGCGAACACTTCTATTTCACCGAAGACTCGCTAGGTGGTGGACGGCGCTTCCTTGCTGTGCCCCGTTCCACGATTAAAAAAGGATTCATCGGCATGATCGGCTGTGTGCTGTTCTTAATGATGCCTCGGCTAGCGATGGAGTTTCCCCAGTATATTGGTGACCGAGAAGTGTTTATGGTTTTTGGACTCTTTGTGGTCGTTCCATGGATTTCCCTGCTTTATACTTATGCTCTATCCCTGCGATGGGTAGAAGTCAGTACCGAAGAAATTCGCCTCATCGGCCGATTTCGCAATATCCGTCTAGCTTGGGGGGACCTTAAATCCATCACGGTGTGTCACAGCTTAGAATATCCGGACTACCTTGGCGTCATTTTGACGCCAGCCCAAGAAAAGAGCAAATCTCTTTTTCTCAATCTTTCGGACAACGATAGCGCCGTCAAAGCTAAGTCGTACTTTATAGCAGAGTTACGCAAGCACTATTCTGACGTACACTTCAAAGCCTATGAACATTTGCAGAATATTCCCAAGCGCCTGATTTCCTTTTAATCTTCGCAAATTTAAATCCAGGCTCTCAATGCCGTATTTTTTTTTACAGCCGCTACTTGACAATCTTCACCTCAACCCTACATTCTCGCCTGACTTCTACTGTTCCCCTTACCAAATCCTTTCAGCATGCATAATGGCATGGGAAAGATTTTAGAGGCTTGAATGCAGTGGCCTCGAGGGCGAAGAAGAGAAGTAATTTGGATAAAGTCATTTTTTTGCAACAAGTTTTAGGAGTGTATTTATGAAAATCAGACCTCTTCAGGACCGAATGTTGGTTCGTCGTATCGAAGGCGAAGAGCGAACAGCCGGCGGCATTATCATCCCGGACAATGCTAAAGAGAAGCCAATGGAAGGCTCCATCATTGCTGTTGGCAATGGCAAGAGACTTGCTGATGGAACGCTACAAAAAATGGACGTTAAAGCTGGCGATAAAATTCTGTTTAGCAAATATGCTGGCAGCGAAGTGAAGATCGATGGCGTTGAGCATCTGATCCTTCGTGAAGATGATATTCTTGGCGTGATTGAGAAGTAATTCTTGATCTGCAACAGCTGCTGTCATTGATCGTTAAGGTCGGACAGCGCTAATACGAGTGCTTTGACAATTCAATCTATTTTTTGAAGGAATTTATACTATGACAGCAAAACTCATATTTTTTGGCGAAGATGCACGCCGCAAAATGCTTAAAGGCGTTAACACCTTGGCAGATGCCGTAAAAGTAACTTTGGGTCCAAAAGGCCGCAACGTTGTCATCGAGCGCTCATTCGGCGCTCCTACTATCACCAAAGACGGCGTTAGCGTTGCTAAGGAAATCGAACTTGAAGACAAGTTTGAAAACATGGGCGCGCAAATGGTAAAAGAAGTAGCTTCTAATACTTCTGACAACGCCGGTGACGGCACCACAACAGCAACCGTTCTAGCTCAAGCCATCTTCCGTGAAGGCGCTAAGCTTGTAGCTGCTGCTCACAATCCCATGGAATTAAAGCGCGGTATCGATATCGCTGTTAATGTTTTGGTTGATGAGCTGAACAAGCTTTCTCGCCCCACCGTCACTCGCGAAGAAATCGCCCAAGTTGCTACCATTTCTGCCAATAACGATCCAGAAATCGGCGAGATGCTCGCTAATGCCATGGACAAAGTCGGCAAAGACGGCGTTATCACGGTTGAAGAAGCTAAGGGAATGGAAACATCTTTGGATGTTGTTGAAGGGATGCAATTCGATCGCGGTTACCTTTCTCCCTACTTCGTCACCGACCCAGAGCGCATGGAAGCCGTTTACGAGAACGCTGCCATCCTCATTCATGAGAAGAAAATTTCTAACATGAAAGAGCTTTTACCTATCCTTGAGAAGGTAGCTCAATCAGGCCGTTCTTTGATCATCGTCGCTGAAGACGTTGATGGCGAAGCTCTGGCGACTCTCGTGGTCAACAAACTGCGCGGAACCCTCAAAACTGTAGCTATTAAAGCTCCTGGTTTTGGCGACCGTCGTAAGGCTATGATGGAAGACCTTGCTGTATTGACTGGCGGAACCGTGATCAGCGAAGACGTGGGCTTCAAACTGGAGAACATGACTTTTGATCAATTGGGTCAAGCTAAGCGCATCACCATCACAAAAGATAACACCACAATCGTCGACGGTGTAGGCACAAAGTCTGCGATCGAAGGTCGCGTTAAGCAGATCCGCGCAGAAATTGAAAACACCACTTCTGACTACGATCGCGAGAAGCTCCAAGAGCGTTTAGCAAAATTGGTCGGTGGCGTGGCGGTCATCAAAGTTGGTGCAGCAACGGAAACAGAAATGAAAGAGAAAAAAGCACGCGTTGAAGATGCTCTGAATGCAACTCGCGCTGCCGTTGAAGACGGGATCATCCCCGGTGGTGGAACTGCGTTCCTCCGTATTCAAGGCGCTTTGGACAAAATCACCAAGATCACGGACGAGCAAAAGTTCGGCGTCGAGATCATCCGCCGCGCGATTGAAGAGCCAATTCGTCAAATCGCACGCAATGCTGGTATCGAGTCCGCAGTTGTAGTCGAGAAAGTCAAAAACATGAAGGGCGGCGAAGGCTTCAACGCGCTGACCGAAGTTTATGAAGATCTCTACAAAGCTGGCGTTATCGATCCATCCAAAGTAACCAAAACCGCTCTTCGCAACGCAGCTTCTGTTGCTAGCTTGCTTCTCACTACCGAAGCTATGGTAGCTGATAAGCCAAGTGAAAAAGGTTCTTCTCCTGCTCCTGATATGGGCGGCATGGGTGGAATGGGCGGCATGGGTGGAATGGGCGGCATGGGCGGCATGATGTAAGAATCTGCCTGTAACCTCATGGGGTTACAGCCTGAAACACACCAATTGGGACAAAAAACCGCGACCACTGGGGCGATCAGCTCCAGATGAAGCGGTAAATACCAGCCCAAGAATGAAGAAAAAAAGGACCTCAAACTCTGGAAGCAGGGTTTGAGGTTTTTCTTTTTCTGGGGGCGTGGAACGTCTTCCTAAGGCGGGCTTCGTCATCCTGGGCGAAGCGAAGGATTTAACTTTAAATTGATTTAATGGACGAGGCGCAGATTGCTCCAGCAAGGCCTACGGAGTCCCGATGGGGAAAGGCACTGGTGGAGGCTGGGGGCCGTTTTGGACTCCTCCCTCCCCCCCCCGCACAAGTTCTTGGCTCTTCTTTGATTCCTAGAAGCTCGGCAGCTCAAAATCGGCAAGGTACCAGTAGGGCGATTGCAAAAAACATAATTTGTCCGGAATACCGCGGAAGCCCAGACACAACAATAGAGGCCAGCTTCTTCACTATCCATAAGGCATCTGGAAAAGGAGGAAAGAAACACGATTGAAAATGCGATTAAAAAATCGGGCTATTGCACTAAGAATTAACTCAGGCACCAACATTCCGACGGCCCTCGGTGTCAGTCTGGGTGAGACAGAGGACATTCATCTCCTTATGTTTTTGACCATGCCAACGAACAATTGCCTGTCGCCTAAGAAAGGATCGCGGCCATGGGCAAGCAGCATATTATCAAATAACAGAAGGTCACCTTTCTTCCATTCAAACCTTAGGCTGTGCTTCTCATAGATATTCATCAAATCTTCAATGCAATTCCGAGAAATATCGGATCCGTCAGCAAAAAAAGTGTGGTAGGGAATTTCTGTGGCAGGAAGCATATCCATTATAGGTTTTAGGGGCTTATCAACAGCAGACCGATTAAAGAAGGTACCATGATTGAACCATAAAGGTTCTTGCGAAAGTGGATGATTGACCGTAGCCGGGCGCACATAGGATATCGTAAGCCTATCGGTCCCATTCCACTGAAATTCCATTTTATTTTCCTGGCAATACTGTTCTATTTCATGCCGATCATCCGTCTGAAATACTTTTTGCCATTTGAAACCTAATGGCCCACCGAAATTTCTTACGTACTTAAATCCGCCCACTTCCGCAAACTTGTCTTTGAGCGTCTGAGGAATTTCTGCGGTCACTGACTTGATGCAACTGAGCGGCGTTGCACCTCCTGATTGAGCTGGAACCAGACAATAAAAAGCTAAATACCCTGGCCACCCCATGCAGTGGGAATTCTCGTTATGGAAAAATATGGAATTGCTTGCTGAATACTCCGTAGAAGTCCCAATGTTTGCAGTCACAGCAGACCTGGGAGTGGCCGCTTCGCGGTAAGGGACCCATTCACCAAGATCAGTAGCAGCAATTGTTTCTTCCAATAGGGAGGAATCGTCCAGATTCAATCCTCTAATCAGCAACCCACCACATGCTCCTCCTATAAGGTTCATCTTGGCCAACGAACTTATCTGTTTTTGCATCGATGATCGCGCGTCCATTGTTTTCAACTCAGAAATCGTGGCTTCATATACTTTCATAGACTGGCCTTGATTGCCGATCTTCAAATAGTCAACGAATTTAATGTTTGGCGTATCCATAGTGAATTCCCTTTTTATAACACTTAACGCGAACTATTTTTATTGACGAACTTTAATATCGCAGAGATAAAATCAGTCAAATGTTCAAAAATAAAAAAATGGCCACCACTGAAAAGCTGGTATTCCGGCTCCGTCGTAAAATGTTTACTCCACTTCGAAATATTTTCACCAGTAGAAATCACATCTTCGTTCCCAGTTGCAATCAACGCCGGCACCTTCGAGCGTGGCTTAACCTGGTATACATAAGAATCCAATGCCATTAGATCCGCCTGTATAATAGGCATAAAAAAATCCATGAACTCCTCTGATTCATAGACCTGGTGATTGGGAAATCCCATCCCTTTCAATTTTAAAGTCAGCTCTTTTCGGTCGAGGTCGCCGTACTTTAGATTAGGCCTCATGCAAGGAGATACACTTCCGGTCAAGATCAGGCCTTTTACACGCGCCACCCCTGTGAACTCCAATCGATGAGCCAACTCGTAAGCTAAGACAGCCCCAAAGCTATGCCCAAAAATAAATACATCCTTCTCTTGAAGAGAGTTTAACTTGTCACAAATATCATCAAGCGCATGATTGAAATCACGACAAAGCGGTTCATTGAAACGCGCGCCCCTTCCGGGGAGACAAAAAACGTGAGTGCTGATATGGTTATTCAATCCTTCCTCCAACGGCCTATAGGAAAAAGGAAATCCGCCCGAGAAAGGAAGCATAACCAAGGCTTCACGCCGATGATTCATTGTCTCACAACCTTGTATTCCTGCTGAATTATTCCGTATTCCATTCTGATGATCCGATCTGCAGTAGGGAAATAACTTTCATCATGGCAAATGACGATAACTATCTTTCCCATAGCCTTAAGTTCCGGCAGAAATTCCTCATAAAAGCGTTTTCGATAGCCGGGATCCTGGTCTGATGCCCATTCATCGAAAATCATGATCTGCCTGTCATCAAATAATTCAGACAACAAAGCCAGTCTTTTCTTTTGACCAGAAGATAGATTCAGATCTGAGAATTCATTCCTGGAAATCTGGATTATATCCTCCAGGCCGAATTTATTTAGAAGGCCATGCACAGATTCCTTGCTGACATGGGAATCAGGCAGCAATTCCTTAAACAACCGAAAATCACTAAAAATCGCTGAGACATCCTCGCGGTAGTCTAAGGCATCGTCAAAGCTTAAAAACCTGTCATTAATGCGAATTGACCCTGAATTTGGTCTATAGAGCAGACACAGGATTTTGACGAGGGTTGTTTTTCCGCTGCCGTTACCGCCGATTATAAAGGCAATCTCCCCTGATTTAAATAGGACGTCAATGGGCCCCACTGTGAATTTCCTGTCGGCGGTATCGGCATAATCATAAGTAACGCCCTCAAGGCCAAAGGTCTTCACTTTCATGCGGGGGGATGTCAATTCCTGAGCTCCACTTTCCTTAACCTTTTCCTCAATACCTCCCGCCAATATTCGATCCAAGCTGATCTTACCTTGAACGATTTCTGGGGTTGAATTCAGAATAAAATTGATAGGTCCCATTATATAGACGGTCGCGATGGCTATGGACGTAATATCCGACTTTTCAATGTCAGGCATATAGGAAAAGACCAAAATCATCGATGCTATCATCATAAAAAACAGGATGTCAGCCCACGCAATCCCCACCTGACTGAATAAAAATGCTTTCTTGTTCAGGGACTTTAACTCGGTCGCCAATTTGCGCGTTTTGACCTCGTGAATCGACCTCAACCATTTCTTTAATTTTAGCTCCTTGTTACCAAAACAAACTTCTTCAAATTTTCGAAATAGCATTTCGGACTTTTCTCTAACCGATTCAAAAAGAGCATGGGAGCGTGAAGTCATATATAAATGAATTGCTGCGCCCACGGAGACAAAGGCTGTAAAAAACCCAAGGATCTTTATGTCAGTCCAACCGACATAAATCAGGATCCCACTGATCGTGAGAACTTCGACCAGTAAGGCAGGGAATAAGCTCATGCACTCTCCAACCCTGCGCACATCTTCGGTGAGAATGGTTAATATTTTTGCAGCGCCCCAGGACTCCACCTTCGCATAGTCCAAACCAATGAATTTTCTGGCAAGCTTTTCCCTTAATTTTGCGATAATATCCTGACTAATATGGGTCAATAATGCCATTGAGCCTACGCGGCTCAAGAAATAAATGCCCCCTAACCAAATGAAATGCACCAATCTCTCATTATTTTCCGTCTTAAACTCGTCGATAGCTGAGTTGACAGAAGCGACAAGCAGGACATTTGCCACACCAGCCATGCTAGCGAGGATAGCCGACACCAGGAGCATAGACCGACCCTGGTTGTTAAATAAAAATTGGATAAGACTCGCCATGATTAGACTATTTTCCTCTTCCACGTTTGCTTATGGGCTACTTGTTTATAGCCGAGTTTACCCAGCAGCGTTTTCATAGCTTCATTATCTGTTGATGTATATACCGTTGACGATTTTCCGTTCCGAAAGCATTTTTCTAACATGATGGATAGCAGGCTTCTGGTGAGCCCTCTTCCTTGAAAGTCGGGTACGCAAGCCATTGGTTCCAAATGCAAGGAACAATTTACGCGATCGTACCACCCCAAAATACTAGAGACCACCCGTCCACTTTTGTCATCAACACATAGGAAATCCCAGCTCGGGTCATAGGTAGGTGCCTGAATTAACGCCGAATATTTTTCATCCGTCATCCGTTCACTTTCAAAAGCCATCCTATGACAAGCCGTTCTGCTTGCCACATCCTTTTTCTCAATGGAACGATAGGAGAATCCAGGGACCATGGGAACCGTCGGCTTGAAATCCCTCTTCTCCAAGGAATAAAGTACTAGGTCATCATCATCTATCATTTCAAAGCCAAGCTCAGCCAGCGCTTTGCTTTCTTGACTCCCAGTCAAAGCGCTAAAAATAATCTCATCAATATCCAGGCTTTGACATCTTCTCGCGTGGACGGCAACCAACTCTGCGAAGAGCGAATAGCTGAAAGGATGGACAATATAATCAGCCTCCTCCTCCGCTGGGAACAACACGGCAACCATCGCCCCTGAGGAATCTTCCCAGACGATAGAATCCTTGAATTGATCGGGGGAATCATCCCAATAATATCTGAACCATTCCAAATCACCTGTAGATATGAGCTGTGGCACACCAGGTTCTTTTTGTTGTTGAATCATAGCAATAATGGCTTTATAATCATTATCGCAATTTTGTACGGTGCGATGGTTCATGACGAAGCATACCCCCTAAATAGAAAAATGATCAGTCTACCTTTCAGAAAAATCGAATTCCATCATCCCGAAAAAATTTTCGGCTATGCCCTGTCCTACCCACGTCCCGACTTTGATTTGTCATGGTTTTCCTCCCTAGAAATCTGTGAACCAGAATTCATACAACGGGCAAATAGTAACCGACTCGCTGAATACGTCACTGGACGATATTGCGCTGCCCTTGCAATTCGGAAACTATCCGGTATATGGCACAATCATATCCCTTCCCATGAAAGGCGCCCTCTTTGGCCTAAAGGCATTATAGGTTCCATAACCCACTCAGGAAATATCTCCCACTGCGTTGTCGCCGCTCAGTCCGACTATTCTGCACTCGGCATAGATTGTGAGAAGATCAACTTAAGCGTCTCCCAATGCATTGAACTGATGGATCAAGTCCTGCAAAGCGATGAACTGTCAGTTTTCCCCAGCCAAATGGCAGCGTCAAGCCAGTTCTACCTGGCCTTTTCCGCAAAAGAAACCGTATTTAAAGCCTTTGATCCCTTTATCCGGCAAATCTATGATTTCAATAAAGTACGCTTAACTTCCATTGATCCTGACGCCGGTAAATTCACATATACGTACCGAGACCCTTTTCCTGAAAATCTAAATTG
>JBIKVD010000197.1:0-8128 GCA_044357055.1 Oligoflexales bacterium
CCCAGTTTGCCAAATTAAGTGAGGAATCTTTGAAGCGGGTGCAGCTAGCTCTCAAGCATAAGACGTCCTCGGAAGCCGACTACCGTGACGCGGTAGATCAAGCTCTGCTTTATGCTGGCTTGATGGGTCACTTTGTCGGCGATCTCGCGCAGCCCATGCATACCAGTGCGGACTATGATGGATGGCAAAGAGAGCAAGGTGGTTTGCATGCCTATTTCGAAAGTGAGGCCGTTGATGCCTTGCCACTCGGAATCGACGAAGAAGTTCTCGCTTTTGCCAAGGCACAGGCACCAGGCCGCAAGTTGATCACGCAACTCAATTTAACGGACAAGCAGGTGCTTCCTAGCTACCTCGACCTGGCTTTAGCCCTAAATTTTGATTCCTTTCAACGCTTAGAATATCTTTTTGGACTTGATAGCAAAGGAGCGGTCTTAGCGAAGAGCGTCAAACTTGAAAAGGGACGAACCTCGGCCACCAGGAAATCACCGGCGGAAAGTCTTCCGGTCTTTCGCGACCTCTTGGTCGAGCGCCTTGCTTATGGTGCCGATGCCCTTGCCACCCTCTGGGAAACGATTTGGCGAAATTCCGGGGAGCCTGACCTGAGCGCCTATCGTAGCTTTCGCTACCATCTCAATCCCGAAGCGGTCATGCTAGACTACTTGCCCTAGCGACGGCTCCCTTAGCGACAAGATCAGGGGCTTCCTTAGCGACAACGATCGGGAAGCATGCCGTACAAGCGAAAGCTCCCGCAGTTTTTCGGCGGAGCTGCGTAGCTTGAAACCAAGTCCCTACCTTGGCTAAAAAAGCCATCAAAATCTGCCACGGCTGACCACCAATTCCTTAAATATCTCCCTTGATAGCTGAGCGGATTAGCGAAACCCGGCAGACGTTGCATAAACCACACATAGTAGCCGATATCGTTGCAACCCCACTTTGAGCATGACACATCGGTGGCGATGCTGAAGCCGTCTGGGTCCCAATTCTCACAGGCCGCTCGACTTGATCGCCCAAGATCGTAGCGGTACTCGTCTGATTTTACCATCGAGTTTGGTGCCCAATGAGCGTTGCCACAACCCCAGGCCCTCGGCTCGTCAAAATATTGCTTGCCTCCAAAACTGTTCCAAAAAAGATTATGATTCCCCAAGGAAAACAGGCTTTCCAGCTGGTGCATATGGTTATGAATCGGGTTTCCGGGTATCTCAGACTGATAGGTGTAGTTGAAGACGGTGTAGGTATTCTCGCATATTGGGAGATCATCGGTTTGTTCACTGTTGCTCACATCGCCATAGGATCCGCGATTGAAAAGCGCTCGTGAGCGACGGCCCATCGCCATATTTGATTCAGCAGGGTTGACGGCCTTGTTAACGTCGAGCGGACCCGTATAGGACCCTGGGTTGTTGGCATCGTAGTGCCAACTCCACATCCATATTTGCCTAATACCCTGGCGATCCACCCAATCGCAGACATTCACATCAGTAAGAATCCTGCGATAATCAGGACGCTGCGCTGCAGCATTAATTGGCAGGTGATTGAAAAGTCTTGTCTGTGTAATATTGTATTGGATTGCGGGCTGTCCTTGGCCACGGAAACGAGATCCTTCTGTCAAGCTCCGTGCAATCACCCTGGTATGTTCTTCCACTCTGTTTTGCACCGCGCTTACAGGAATTTGCTGATCTGCCTGAGGGAAATAGACTCTGCCGGTCTTCCTCTCATCTAGGCAGGTCCCTCCCTGGCACCTCACTTCCGGAATAAAAATTATGCGCGCAACATTCAAGTTTTGGGTTTGCATAGAGGCGGCAGAAGCTGGGTTGTATTGCCATGGGTCAGAATCCTCTTCTTGCAGTTGGGCTTGGCAGCAGTACAAAAAAAGTGGGGCAATAAACATAATAGTGAATCTGAAACCTAATTCCATAGCTTGCCTCGCAGTGAATCGAAAAAAATGGATACCTTTGATTGATAGAGATCAAAGTATCAGAAGTTCTTTGCGATCAAAGGGCGAGTTGAACAACGATCTAGAACATGTACGTTGAGTGACGTACAGAAACCATTTGGCGAATGAGAGGAACGCCGGCGAGAAAGTCAGTGCAAACGGATCCCTCGACGGTAGTCGTGATAGCTGACTCGACGCTTACACCATGCTCATCGATTCCTAGAAGCTAGATGGCGAGCGTGTGGTGAGGGGCCTTGCTTGATTGAGCCTGAAGAGAGAGTCTGTTCCGCAGATATTGTAGGGTTTTCTTGAGGCCCGATTTGTTTTACGTCTAGAAACAAAGAGAGAATGATGAGATAGGCCAACAGAACGGTTCTTTCAAAGACAGTAAAATACGAAGCTGCTGATTTTTTTCGTCGAAAACGGCGTCGATCGATATTCTTGAATGTCATATCTTTAGGGGGGTATGGAGCGATATACAAGGTCTTACGAGGCTTGCCGTCACTCATCCTTGCGTTCGCAAATTTCATACGGTGGCGAGTGCGATGACTTCCTTTGTTCACGGGTTGCTTTGACTTGCCGGCCCCCCCCCGAAGAGGGGTTTAGGAGAGGAGCTTGTATGCCCAGGCTGTGGGCAATTTGCGCCGGTGCGGGCAATGGCTTGGTTCCTATGCTTTGTGAAAAGGGAGATTCTGATTTTGTTTTCACCTGCACAGAGGGCTGTGGAACTTTACTGAACGACACATTTCTTGCGTTTTCAGCGTTTTTAGCAGCATTTCCCTGCCCTTCAGTAGCTGGAATGGCAGCGGGAATGAAAGGTGGAGTAATGGATGGAGTGACGGGAGGATTTGGTCGTGAATGCTTTTGAGAAATCGCGGGAGTAGCTTCGCCTGAACGGAGCTTTGGCTGCTGCCAAATCAATGGTTCCGCGAGGGGTTTGCTGACATGAAATTTCAAAGCTGGTTGCACGAGCTGTTTGTTGTCGGATTCGTGACTCGCTACTTCGTAGGACGGGGTGAAGATTACAATTTGATCTTCGGAACTCTCAGTGGTTCCAGCCGCAGATATAGCGCGATTTATGATGGCAGTGGAGTCAAGGCCCCCAAGGTCTGATAGGATCAAAGTTGGTTCCTCGGTATCGTCGCTGCTGATGGGTCGCAGTAAAATCTCAGTTTTCTCACTCTCGGAAGAGGTATGAGATGCTAGACGGAATGGTGGTTCAGCCGGGGGCTGGATGGGTTTGAAAGTCACGGGCATTCCTCTAGTACTACGACTCACATAGTCCAATCTTTAGTTCGGTTTAGCGGGGTGGTATCTTGAATTAATGCTGGTCTAGCAACAATTTTGAGGATTTAGGCCGTGATTTCGCGCTCACTTTTTAGGTAGGCGATGGAATGACTACCGACACGGAGCGCCGAAGACGACCTCTGGCTTAGTGAGAAGTAAGATAGGATTGTAGTATCGCACGATATTTCCCTGCACATTGCGATCGAAGTAAATGGCATTGGGAGGGATGGCTCCCCTTGCATACTCATTCGCATAGCCATTTGGCACGGATCCCACTGCCAGAGAATTGAAGTTCTTGTTGGTGATTTCAAAATGCAGATGGGGCCAGGGGGTATTGTTGTCCGCAACCTTGGACACCTGTTCACCTTTGCGGACGACAGAACCCACTCGTAGATCCGGGCGCGCTACCGAATGAACGTAGTGAGCGTAGAGTACTTGATCTCCCTTACAAGTCGCGCGGGTCAAGTTGTGCTTTATGATAAGATAATCGCGGTAGTTGGCTCCTGCACGGAAGAAGGTCGCAACGATCCCCGGCCCTATGGCAAAGGCAGGTTTCCCCAGGTCAGCAGAGCCACTAAGGTCGAAATCAGCAGCTATATGATTATTGCCGAAACCGGCCAAGGTTTCGCCAAAGTCATTATGAGCTCGCCAGCCCTCTATATTTCGGGTGCCCGTCACCGGGAAGACAAACTCGAACGGTGATGCGACCCCACTGCCTGCGCTAGCCGGCAGGTCCTCAATTTCTTCCGCCGGTTCCTGCGAAGCTGGCGCTTCTTCCACCGGGGTCGAAGCGATTGGAGCTTCCGGAGCCATGCAGATATCGTGGGTTCCCAATGGTTTCTTGTCACAACCATAATTGCACTGGAGCCAGCGTGGTTGACTGTTTTCATTGACACATTCGATCAGCCAGTTCCTGGCATCGTCGAGCTCGTTTTTAATAGAGCTATCGAAGCGACCGCCTTGAGCTCCCAATTGCACGTTTGTGCGGCAAGTATTGTAAGGCTTACCGTCCACTAACAAACTCACTCCACAAAGCTTTTGGAGGTCTTCTTCTACCAGCGTTGCATCATCACGGCTGCCCATATTTTCAAGAAAGAATCCGTTGCCTTGCTCTCGTTCGTAGTTCGCCACTTGAGCTGCTTCTAAGATGGTAAAAGCGGGCAATGCTTCCGCTGCCGGCGCATCGGGACTACTTTCTAAGGCGAGCATAGAATTCAAGTTCCTTCGGCCACAGCTGCAGAAGCTGAGCAGGAAAAAAAAGGTGACAACCGAACTTAGCGTGACTTTTGGCAAGTCTTACTCCTTACTTCGTCTATCATCCGATTGGCGGACTCTGACGAACGATGGATTCTCTCCTTCGCCCGTGACGACGGGCGGGTGCTACGTCTAGCGGTTATCGGAACTTTGGCTCCGCAACTGGAGTCAAATAGCTAAAATGGCGTAATGCCCGGATGTTACAACTGTTTTAGCTTGTGCTATTCCGTAACTTGACCTCAAGAAGGCGCCTGAAGCCTCTTTTATGGGACGGACCCCAACGTTTTCAAATCTATTTACGTTCTAAGAACCCGTAATTTCAACGAACTAAGAAATTCTTGGCATTTGAACTAAATTTTTTTTCGTCACCACCCGATACCTTTGGCTGACAGGAAGGTTTCATTGACCTTGCCTATTTTGATCTGTCCTTGACCATATGAAGGACAAGCACTAGAGGAAGAATCCGATGAGCCATGGAATACCATTCTATCGACTATCTTGGGCAGTGGCGCTACTGATGGTAGGTTTCTCCTGCGGTGAGACCGATTTTTCTGGACGTGAAAAATCCTTAGTGGCCTCTCAAGATGCGGCTAGAGCTCCAGATGTTATCGATGAATCTCCCGGTCGTTCCTTAACGGGTATTGCCATTGTCCCCCGGGATGCCAACCTTATTGTTGGTAGCACCACTCCCTATTTAGCCTATGCGCAATATGATGATGGCTCCCAGCGAGAGGTGACCCTCGAATCGCAGTGGCGAGTCGAAGATCAACAGGTTATCAAAGTGGGGCGTGAAGAGGACGAAATTCGCGTGTATGCCGAGAAGCTTGGCCAGACCATCATTGCGGCTCGTTTTGAGGACCGTGAAGGCTCCACGACCGTTACTGTTGTGGAAGGAATTTCAGATCCTATCAGCATTGAATCCATCGAGGTTCTGCCAGGGGATGCTGTTATTGACGCGGGTCAGGTTTTAGAATATCAGGCAGTTGCTCATCTAAGCGATGGTACAACCTTGGATATCACGCAATTGGCAGAGTGGTTCTCTTCCGACACTGCGCTGGCGGCGTTTGACGAGGCTGTTGCGTCAAAAATTGTCGGTAAGAGTGTAGGTTCCATAGAAGTGAGTGCGGTTTTTGAAGGCGTCACTGGGACTGCAGTCCTAAAGATAGATCCAGCGAAACTTGTAAGCCTGGTCGTACTTCCAAACGATGTAAGATTATTTGATGGAGAAATTCAAACTTATACGGCCCTTGGCACCTACGGGGATGCCACCGTAAAAGACATCAGTGCGGTGGTCGCTTGGACGAGTGCCAATCCAGCGATCGGCAATTTCCTAAAAACCGCGGGCTCGTTAAACAAGTTTCTTGCCGCAAGCGCAGGGATAACAGATGTTGTGGCGACATTAGGATCCATAAGCGGAAGCGCTAAGGTCACAGTTAAAGTAATTCCAGGCGTACCAGTCGAAAGATTCGGTATTAACTACGAAGATCTGGATTCTATTATTAATAAGAATGTGGTCGGTGGCTTAGGTGATCCACTGGTGGATTACAACGATTTTGCGATCTGTTTCGACGGCAAGGCGCGCATTGATGGTCAGTCCATAACGTCTCTAGAAGATCAGAAGATAACCTTCTATGCTGGGCACGACTCTGCCTGCAGCCATAACGCTTATGTGAGAATCTACGAAGATTTGCCAGGCGGCGGAACCAAGACTCTAAGTGAGTATTCATTCGCCACCCCAACGGAACCAAAATATGAGAACGTGTCATTCCCTAAGTTCGCAAAGATCTATTCACGAATCAGTATCACGGCTCAATTTGATTGTCCAAATTCACTTTGGGAAATTAATAACACTCTCCAGGTTGAGGTCCTCAAAAATATCTGCCGCTTTAAGACTCCTCCGCCTGTAAAATAGCAACAAACACAGATAGGGAGGGGAAGGGGGGCCTTCCTTTTAAGCAACTTAAGTACTCTATCCTGGCAGCGTTTCTAGCGGAAAAGTAGGCTCTGCGAGCGGTATGTGAAATATAGGAGTCGTTCGGGCCTGGCTTGCCAGAATCCTGTCACAGGCATTGACGACGGAGCGCAGTAGGTTTAGATCCCCGTCATAATCCGGGCCGTAGGCATCACCACAAAAATAGAGGGCCTCGTTAGTCGCAAGCTTTTCCGGGGTCAAGGTCTTTACATACCTACGATCCAAGGCCTGTGGGGACTGTGGCCAGGCAGTTGGGAGCAGGGCCAAGTGTTCCATCTCGCTAAATTTCAATTCCGGGAAGTTCTGCTCCAATTTGCGTTTGCCACGTTTCAGTCGTTTAATCGCTTTTACAACGTTGGGCGCATCCATCGACATTTCAAAGGGTATCGCTGCATGAACGGCGAGTTGACTCGCGTCGACGAACAGCTCTACTTGTTCTGAGGGCACATAGACCATTTGCTTTGCAAAAATTTCAGTTTTATCTAATCGCTCCGCCCATAAAGAGACCAAACTTACAGCCTGAGTTTTGGAATAGTACGAGATGAGAGGATTGGGAATTAAGTGGTCATCCACCCAATCGGAGGCATCCCAGGGATTCTGGCATACGGCAAGGTGCTCAGCCGTACAGAAGCCTTTTTCTGTTTCCACATGCCAGAGATCATCTTCCCGAACAGCACGTAAGATGCGGCAATCGTTCATAAGGAGATGAGTGGCATCTAATCGCGCCTGCAGTCCCTCCAGAATCAAAGCCCAGTCCGGTTGAAAAAAACCAGCGGCAAACTGATCCATTTTCGCTAGCACTTGTTCAGCGGAGCTAACCCAGATATCGGGCAAACCAATCACTGGTCCTAACATATCAAGAACGATGGATGGGCCGGATTTTTTGGGTAAGGACCACGCCTTAGCCAAGGGCTTGCCCAAATCATCGGCTTGCAAATCGCGTAACGATGCCAGCGCCTCTTCCCAACCTTTAGCTGCGGCCATGCCACCGAGCTTCTGTGCGACTTTCTTGCTAAAGAGTTGCCCATCTGCGATTTCAACGAGCTTGTTGCCAGCGAAGAGGCTAAGCGTCAACCCAGAACCCACTTGATTTCCTTGTTCGTGCTCTAGCCACGGATCGAAGTCCCGCAGCGTATTGCTTAGAAAAGACATCAACTGGTAAGAGATCACCTGCAGTCCGTAGGTGTTACGCATCTGCGGTCCGACGAGAGCACCTAAACGCCCACCCAAACTCGGATTCTTATCGACCATCGCGATGCGACGAATATCTCCCCCAGCTTGCTGCAAGCGATTCGCTAAAAGCATCCCCGAGAGTCCGCCCCCGGCGATCAGCACCGAAAAATGTCCAAATTGACTCATTTTTGGAAGATTTCCCTTTTTTAAGGCTTATGCTCATGGCACGTGTTGCATTTTGCATGTCATAGTAACAGCTGCCGATTGAAAACCACAACGCCCTAGTTTATCGTCACGGCATTCTTGCATAAAGGGAAAACCATGGGCGCTGACGCCAGCCCGCTAAGGGTGAACAATTTATCGAAAAAATTTGGGACAACGATGGCTCTAGACAGGGTCAATTTTGCACTTGGCCCAGGGCAATGCCTCGCCCTTCTAGGCCCTAACGGCGCTGGCAAGACGACCTGCTGTGACATTATCAGCGGTTTAGTGCCCTTCGATGAAGGGAGTGT
>JBIKVD010000199.1:0-8125 GCA_044357055.1 Oligoflexales bacterium
TGATGAACAAGCCATCATCGCCGTGGTGAGGATGAAAAGCGCCGCAAATTTCCGTAAAGAACGCAATTTCGAATAACTTGTCCCCATAACAATGTTTTGCATGGCAACCCTTTCCAAAACTAGGATGGGTTTTCTAAAGTCCCAGCAATGGTGTCACGATCCTTATCGGTATTGGGCCTCCTTTGCTTGAATGGCAAGTACGGTGCGGCAGAAGCCGCTGAATCGTCAGCAATATGAGGTTTCTGTCTATAGATAGAGTGGAGGCGGGTCGAGGATTAAGGAGTCCCAACCGAAGTGTACTTTAATTTAAGCAGGCGGCAGTGATTTGATTTGGTAGGAGCCAGCCGATCGCGCCGCTTTCCGTGCTTGTAACCTTGATAACTGATGGAGCTGCGGATCCAGATGGCTTATCTGTCTTGATAACTTGTAGAATCTCACCCTCTCCGACAGAACCCAAATCGACACGATTGGTAAAAACAACTCCTGCAGGAGTGAATTGATAGAGTTGGTTTAGTTTGCAGGAGCTCCGCGCACAACGGCAATTGCTGTCAGACGGTGCAGGTGGCTTGCTGGGGGTCGGCTCAGACTTAGAACCTCCAGGCGTGGGAGAGATGATAGGAGGAGGTGTTCCTCCACCGCTGCTTTTTGCGTTTTTAGAGGTGGCCATCTCGATTTTTTTCGGGATGTCTTCCTTGAAATTCAGCTCAAGGGAATTTAGATAGTAACTTATATCGCTACGCTTGTGGCACTCCGGCCCTTCTTGGACTTGATAGTGCAAGTGTGCCCCTCTGCACCAGCCTGTGCAGCCCGATAGACCTAAGACTTCGCCCCTTTTGACAAAATCCCCCTCCTTGACTCCCACCTCTGATAAGTGGAGATAAATGGACTCTCGATAACTTCCATCACCCCAATAGAGAATGACATAATTCGCATAATCTGCAGCAGCTTGGCCTCCAAAAGTGGGTGCTTTCGCAGAGTATTGGACTTTGCGGATATGGCCATCCACCGTCGCCAGGACTTCGGTGCCTACAGGCATAGCGAAATCCCATGCATAGGCCATTTTTCCTACATGACTGAAGTTGCCAGGATACGAGGAAATTTTAAAGGCGGTATCTTTCGCCCAAGGCAAGTAGTGGTCCTCGGTCGTATAGCGCTTAGGAGAGACGACGGAGGACACGCCGTCACACGTGGACGACGCCGTCAAGGATTGGCTCTCATTGGGGGCGCCTGTTCTGCAATTTTGCAGCAGACAGCTAATGATCAGACCAATGGCAACCTTGTGTGTTGGGGGCATATTCATGAGATTGACCTCATAACGGCAGTGGACACGGTTTCTAATCGCTAGATAGCGGCCTCCGCTATCTGGGAATCTTACCAAATCTAAAGAATGTACAAAGGGGCAAGAACTGCACCCATCTTTGGCACATTTCAATCGTTTTTTGGGAAGGGAGGAATTCCTATGATATTTTCAGACGATTTTTTGCCAAGGCAATATCTTTAGCAATGGCTTCTTTTAGTGATCTTTCGTCGGGAAATCGACTCTGATCACGGATTTTTTCTACCAGATACAGAATGCCTCTGTGTCCATAATAATTCATGGACGGTGCCTTTCCCTCTATCAGATGAGCTTCAATCCGTAGTTCTGCGGCTCCACTGAAAGTTGGGCGCGTTCCGATGGAAACGACGCAGGCAGCGCGTGTCTGGTCCAAGCTCAGCAGGGGAAAGGGGCTTTCACCAGCCGCCTGATGGTGAGAGTTTCTGCTCGCGTGATGAGACGTGGCACAGTAACCCCAGTAAACACCATGTCCAGGCACTAGGGAATCTTCACAAGCAAAATTGAGGGTCGGAAATCCAAGTTTTCGGCCCAGCTGACTACCGGCAACCGTCGTGCCTTCCAGCGTGTATGGCCTCCCCAGCATGCGAACGGCAAGCTCCATATTTCCACTAACAATAGCCTGGCGGACCTGAGAGCTGCTAACGATGGATTCTGGCTCCGCAATCCGATTTGTTAACTGCAATAGAGGTACTAAGGTGGTGGATAGGTGATTCGCTTCGCCAAGAGCCTGAAGAGATAGCCCATCGCCACTGCGTTGCTTCCCAAAGCGGAAATTTTCACCTACGACAACGGAATCTGCAGCCAAGATTTTGACCACAAAATCCTGGACAAAAGAGGCTGGCGACAGGTTAGCAAAATCCTGGTCAAAAGGTTGTATCACAACCTGATCGACGCCAAATTCTCGCAAGGCGCGAACCTTTTGTTGTATGGAAAAAATCGGTGGTGGCAGATCATGAGGGCTGCCAAAAAAGCATTTTGGCGGAGGATCAAACAGGAGGGCTGCGGAGGCCTGAGCTTTCGCCCTGGCGATTTCTATCGCTGTGGCCAGCAGTTTCTGGTGACCTAAATGAAGGCCATCAAAGTTGCCGATAGCGACGATCGGGCGAGAAGGTTTCGCGCTCCCATTGGTGAGGATTCTGGGTGATTGCATAAAGTTCTATTTCGGCGTGGTCCAAGTTGCAAAAAACTATCATTATGGTCATTGGCCGGAGATGTCAAATCGCGCGACCGATGCTTCCTGGCTGTAAATGTGATTAGAATAGGAATTTTAGCATGTTGGACGGGAAAAGTGCTTTTCTTGGCTTGGTTGGAAAAGAACTATCTTATAGTTTGTCGCCCAGAATTCATAATCTGGCCTTGCAAAAGCTTGGGATCCCAGCCGTGTATGTACCCCTTCCTCTCCTGGAAGAGGCAAAACTAGGCCAAATCTTAGAAAGCCTCTTTCATTTGGGGTGTCTGGGCTTAAATGTAACGCATCCTTATAAAGAACAGGTGGGTCAAATATTAGGAAAGCCGGGCGCTTGGAATACCTTGTCGAGAGGAGATCATTTTTGGCAAGCAAGCTCGACGGACGGCGGTGGTTTCTTGCGCTCCTTAGACTTACTGGGCGAACCCATCTCCACCTTTGAGCGGATTCTATTTTTGGGAAACGGTGGCGCAACGGTAAGCCTCATTACGACTATCTTATCTGAGTATAAGGAATTTCCGACCAGCCCGCCTTGGATTGGAATTTGTGGCAGAAGCGTGGATATCCACCAACGGTTGCCAAAGTCCTTGACCACTTCGGCCTCCCTGCACGAATTTTCTTGGCAAGATCTAAACGCGATCGCAGGTGCTTTGACTCAATCTGATCTGCGAACCTTGGTGATACATGCAACGAACGCAGCCATAGATCCCTTGCCCGCATACTATCCCATTTTCGCCAAGCTCTCGGTTCCAAAGACCCTATTTTATGATCTCAACTATAGTGTCGGTCGGCAATTCTTGATGGATTGGGCGGCGAAAGAAAAAAGACGCACTTGCAATGGGTTAGCAATGCTGATCGAGCAGGCTCGCCTATCTCAGGAAATTTGGTTTGGTCGTTCCCTTGGGTTTCAAGACATCCTGGCTGCTCTGGAAAGATAGAGCGTTTCATCCTTTTCGAACTCTCCAAATCCTTCCCTTTCTATGCCTGTGACCTGCATCATCCTATTCTTATGCCTTTTGGGGGCAACAAGCGTGCCTGCCGTGTTCATAAAAGTACAAAATCATTAACTTAAACTGGTGCGGGGTAGAATTTAAGAAAGCTCGTCAAGTTTCGCGCATCCGTTGCCGATAGTTTGGGTTGGAGGTTTGCGTATGCTTATGAACCATCGAGACAGCTCTAAAAATGTTTGGCTGTTCTTTGCCATACTGATCTTGGGACTACAGGGTTGTGGTTCTCTCAAACCAAAAAATCTGCGTCAAAGCAATATAGTTCAACCCATAACCGAAATCGGTGATCCTGAAAGCGAAAGAAACCCCGATTCTGCAGACGGGGTCAAACAGAGTTGTGGCGTGGGATACACCGAAGACATTGTCCCTTTGATCGAAACTCATTGCCTGGGCTGTCATTCCGCTGCAAATGCGCAAGGTGGCCTCAATCTTGAGGGTGAACGCTCAGCTGCAATTTGGACCCAGGCTGTTGCAAGTGTCAAAAGTGGGGCTATGCCTGTAGGTTCTGCTTTGCCGGCAGAACAAATTCTGATGTTGGAAGCTTGGCTTAGTCAAGGACGTCCAGAAACACGGACGGGTAAGGCTATGTGTGAATTCAGTGACATTCTTGATACAGAGTGCACACCTGAGGCTGCAGCTGAGGCCGTGTTTCCTCTTGGCTTTTCTACCATGGCTAATTCCCTTGAGCAGTATTTTGTCCGACCCACGATGACGTTGCCGTCGGATACGGCGTATCGAATTTTTCAAGATAAAGACCTCGGTGAAATCTCGGCCAATCGCTATCAAATCTACGAGCAAATGGCCTCTGAAGTCGCGCAGCGAATCGCAGACGACCCTGGCAATTACCTCGAATGCGCTGACGTCAGCAGAGGATGTGCCGATACCTTCATTAAGGATTGGGGTCCGATCTTAATGCGCCGAGCGCTAAGTGCAGATCTGAATTCTCAATTATTGGCGGTATATGACAAGTCTGTGTCACTCGGTGATGGCAATGTGGTCGCTTTCAAGACGGTGGTCCAGAGTTTAATCCTTAGTCCATCCTTCTTGTTCCGCAGGCAAAGTGCAAAAAATGCAGAAATGTCCGCATTAGAAATGATCACGGAAGGTTCGATCGTACTTACGGATCGCCTGCCTTCCCGCGAGCAGATTACCAAGTATCTCAATCAACCAATCCTGCCAGAGACAGAGTGGAAAGTCTTTGTCGAGGGTATTCTCGATTCCAAGAATCCGGCAACTCAAGCCGCAATCACTAAACTGTTTCTTGGCAAGGTTTTTCAGGTGGAAGAGTTGAAGCAGCTGGTGAAATCAGAACAGTTTGACTTTTTTAACCAAAGCGTGGTGGATGCCATGCGTCAAGAAAGCGAAACCTTTCTCCATCACGTCTTATTTGATGCTCCTGATCCTCTGGGGACCCTGTTCAATGCTCCTTATTCCTTTATGAATGCCTCACTTAACCCTATCTATGGCACGAATCAGTCTGGCAATACCTTGACCAAAACAGACTTTCCCACCGCCGATCGACGGGGAATCCTATCCCAAGCTGCATTCGCGGCTCGCTTTGCCAATGAAACAAAGACAGATCCCATTCATCGCGGTCTGTTTGTACGCGAAAATCTGCTTTGTATCGAGCCCGGAGAGGTGCCAGGAGTCTTTGATACGAGTATTCCTCCGGAAGTGCAGATCAATACCCGACGGGAAGAAGTTGAATATATGACTCAGAAACCGAGCTGCCAAGCGTGTCATAAGTCCATCAATGCGATGGGCTTCGGCTTTGAACGCTTTAACGCCGTTGGTGCTTTGCAGAGCCAAGAAAATGGGGTGCCCATCGATGCTAGTGGTGAGATCATTGGTACTGTTTATTCCAATGGACCTTATGCGAATATGCAGGACCTGGGCTTAATGTTTGCGAACAGCTTAGATGTTAAGCTCTGTTTTTCAAAACATGTGTTGTCCTATGTGCTTAGTCGTTCCGAAGTTGATCAATGCCTCGTACGCAAAACCACCAAAGCGATGTTGGAGAATGGCAATAATCTCCGCAAGGCGTTGATATCTACCTTAACCTCAACCTATTTTCGCCAGCGTATTCAGGAGGAACCATGAGAATCAGCCGACGCTCGCTGTTACAGCGATCATCTCAGTTTGGTGGCATGGCCTTGTTGATGCCATTGCTGGATAGTATTCGCGGCAACGCGCAAAGCGCTGCTAACGCCAAAACTCTCTTCTACGGTGGTCCTGGCTTACAGAGCTTTCAATTTGGCTCCATGGGCGATATTGTAAGCAACGCTGGATTCTACAAACATACGGACAGAGGCGTGATCCCTCTGCAAGGCAATGACAATAGTGCGATGATCAACTATTTTATGCCAAAATTGACAGGCATAAATGAATACCCAGTTGGTGTTTTCAGACTCGATCAACCCCTAACACTTCCATATATTCTTGAACCACTCCAAGGTATCTTGACGGATATCAATATCATGTGTGGGTTAGACAAAGGTGATTTTGGGGAGGCCTACACCCATCATGCCTCCTTTACCTCGCAACTGACCGCGTGCGAGCCGCATCCACTCAATCGCGAACAATCCTTTTATCAAGCGATGGGCGAGTCTCTAGATTCTTACATTACTCGCATGGCCAATAAGCGTTTAGCTTGTGCTGGATTTGCCTACAATCACGGTGAGCCGTTTGCTGGTGTCAGAGGCTATGGCGATGGACATTTTATGTCCTTTCGTAACGAGGGGGGAGTGGCTAAGGCGAATATTCCTTTTAATACTCCGATGGGGCTTTGGAACCATTTGTTCTCTGGTTTTGTGGGTAATAACCAAGCAGAGATTGAGGCCAACCTAAGAAAGCGGCAAGAACTTCGGCTCAATGTCATGGACTTTTGGATGTCTGATATTAAGGCCATGAAGATGGAGATGTCGCCTAGTGAGTTTGCTCATCTTGAATCCTATTTAGCCATGATTGAGCAAAGCTCAAAGGGAACCTTGATCTCAGATATTAATTTGGAACTCTGCCCCCCTGATAAAACGGGGATATTAGCATCAGTTGATAGGGCGAATGGCGAGTATGTGTTGATGGATCCTGCATTGTCGAATCAATTGATGGACCAGCAAATCGATCTCCTTTTGACTGCTTTAGCATGCAATGTCTCTGCTAGCGGTGCTTTGTTTTATGATGGATCCCATGGTGGACAGTCATTGCGCTTTTTGGGCCCTGGGGCTACGGGTTTTCACAATATGAACCACGGCAACCTCAGCAATGTTCTCTTGGGTATGAACCGCTTTTATGTGGAGAAATTTGCTCGCATTGTGACGCGTGCTAAGGCGATTCCGATGCCCGATGGTAAGAATTTCTTAGACCACTTGGTGGTGCATTGGTGTGGGGAATTCGGTGGAGTCGGTGACCATGTTCCAGCCAATTTACCAGTTCTCATGGCTGGAAAAGGTGGTGGATACTTCAAGACGGGGCAACTCATCAATTATCCATTTGCACAGAATAAACTTCACGGGCAGCTTTTGACGAACATCCGCGATGCTGCAGGTTTTGTCAGCGCGACTCCCTTCGGGCAAACGGGATATACCGGCAGCCCCCTAACAGAGGTTAAAGCTTAGAGCCCTGCCTGGTTTTGCACCGTTTAAATTTAACGTCTATTTTATAACCTTCTCAAGTCTTTATGGTCTAAAGCCGATAAGGTGACGAGGGGGTGTTTATGCACATGCCAATCTATTTGCGAGTTGTGTTTGTCTCCTTAATGCTATTGCCTTCCTCCTGCTCCGATTGGTTGGGGAAAAAAGAGCATGCTAGTTCGCGCAGGGCCATGGAAATCTCGGGTCAATCTGATGGCGAAGGAGAGAGTGACAGTTCTGTCAATTCAGAAGGTCCAATAGAGAATCCTTTTAGTGAGCTGAGTGCAGACCAGTGTCAGGGAGTAGAAACCAAAGCAGCAGCGCCCTCAGGTTTGTATCGCATGACCAAACAGGAATATGCGACTTTGGTGAGTGATCTATTTGGCCTTTCGCCGGACCTTGTTGCTGGAACTTTGCCCGACGATATGGCGGCTAATGGTTACGACAATCAAACTCTCAGTCAGTCCGTCCACTATGCGACGGTGTCGGCTTATCGGGATAGCGCAAAAGCCGTGATTACTCATCTCAAGAGTCAGGTGAATCCTTTAGCCAAGTGGTTCCCTTGTGATTTGGATACGACTTCGAGTTGTGTAGATGCGGGGCTACTGGCCATGGCCACCGAGATCTTTCACCACATTCCAACGGCTATCGATTTGCAGAGTTATAAGGAATTGTTTCAGGTGGGTCTAGACCTCGAAGGAAACTCCAATGCTCAGGCTGCTTTGTTGGTTTTAGAAGGAATGTTGCAATCCCCAAATTTTCTTTACCGCGTCGAGCTCGGCACGAAAGAAGCGAACTCAATGCTGGTATCCTTAACGCCCCAGGAAATTGCCAATCGGCTGGCTTCCACATTGTGGATGTCAAAACCGGACCAGATGCTTTTGGAAGCGGCGAAGCAGAATAAACTCAATTCGAAGGAAGATATCCTAAAAGTAGCTCGAGTCATGTTGGATGACGAGAAAGCCAT
>JBIKVD010000019.1:0-23834 GCA_044357055.1 Oligoflexales bacterium
GATATAGATATCACCCTTGAGGGTGACTGCCAGTCGTATAGAAAGCACAAGACCAAGCCCCGTACCACCAAATTCTCGTCTCCTCGTGCTAGCCGCCTGCTTGAAAGGTTCAAAGATTCCAAATTTCACGGCGTTTCCGACGATGTTTATAAGAATCTGCCGCTGTCTGGCAAGAGTGTCTCATTCACATTTTATTCAAGATATCTGTGGACTTAGCTGCGATAGGGACAGCACTTCTTTCCTCTTTTCCCTCGCCTGGGCCTAAGGAGGCTGCCATTTCAGGGCATAGAAGGCGAAATTGACCTCCTTCAGATTTAAACCTGCAACCGGACGTTCAGCGTTTACTCGCTGCAGCGATTTGTGACTGGCTTCCGCTTAAGGTCTGGGATCGCCATGAAACAAAAAATGCGTTCCAAGATCGCCACATCGAGGGTTCTTGACCGCGAATCTATCTAGATCAATCGATGCAATTTAAAAAGGAGCACTGTTCAATTGCGCAAAGGCAAAAAACGTCAGGAAATACGGTCGAAAGAAGAATTCTGAGAATGAAAATGATTTTCAATACAAAGCAAAAATAATCTTGATACAAAAAATTTGCTATCGCCATTGAAAGGCATACTATTCCCTTGCTATCTAGTCGGAGATTAAAAATGGCAGGTCGACATACAATAAGTTGGATAACGTTCTTACTCATAGGATTGGGAGCAGGATGTGGTTCCAGAGACGCTCCTGATCAGAAAATTTCCTTTCCAGACGAGGTTTCCTTTTCTGATATTCGCTTGTCGATTCTGGAGCCGAAGTGCTCTCGTTGTCACTTGAACCTAACCTCTTATGAGGGGGCTACGGGCTATTTTGAAGCGGGCTTGCCAAATCGGAGCGATCTATACACTTCGGTCGAAAACGACACAATGCCTCCCAACGGGACACCTCTGACAACTGAAGAAAAGGCAGCAATTTTTCGCTGGATTAAAATGGGGGCGGCTAATGACTAAGTTTTTCTTGTTTCTCGCACTTGTATTGCCACTTTATTCTCAAGTTCATGCAGCTGATCTTTCCGTAGACCCTGAGGCAAGTGAAATTACGTTCAAAGCCATTGGCAAACCGGGATTTTTGCGAATTAATGGCACCGGCAAGGGCCTCACTGGCCTAGTAAAGCCGGATATAGGAACCGTACATTTCGAATTGCCATTGGAATCCCTGAATACCGGCATTGAAGAAAGAGACCGGCATATGAAAGAAAAGTACTTAGAAGTAAAAGCATTTCCTTTGGCAGAACTCGATGCTACTTCACTAAAAATAAATATCCCAGGCGAAAATGAGGCCGACTTTAAAGCTGTCCTAAAACTGCACGGCGTGAGTCGGGAAATTGATGGACATGGAAGTTTAGACTGTAAGTCTGTACAATCCTGTATATTCAAAGGTCGTTTTTCTCTCAATTTAACAGACTATAAAATCGACATTCCGAGCTTTGCCGGAATCACCGTTGCTGAAAAAGTCGAAATCGAAGCGCAAATTGCCTTTGTCTCAGGAAAATAATATGAAAATTCTTCTTCTGGCTTTCCTTTTTGTTTTGCTACCGACAACTTCCTATTCCTATCCCGAAAATATTCGCTTGGGATACAGCAGTTGCCAAAGCTGCCACGTTAGCCCCACTGGTTCCGGACTTCTGACGACCTACGGACGAGAATTGACCGAAGAAAAGCTCTCAACTTGGGCCTCAAAAGACTCAAGCAAGTTTCTTCATGGTTTTGTAGAGCTTCCTGCTCAAGTGAACCTTGGTGGAAATATTCGCTATCTAAGTTTGAACATTGATAACGACCTCTTCTCCTATAAGCGAAATTTTTTAATGCAGGCAGAGTTGGAGCTAGCCTTGCAGATATGGGACGGGCTGCAGTTCGTAGGCAGTTTGGGTAGCTATGACGGGCAAACGGATTCTCAGCAGCACTATTTGCTCTATCAGTTAAATGATAACTGGGTCTTTCGCGTCGGGCGCTTTATGCCGGCCTTCGGTCTCCAGCTTGCGGAACACACTGTATCTACCCGCAAATCCATATTTTTCAATGAGGGCAATGAGTCCTACAACGCCGAGATAGGTTATCTTTCTGAATGGGGTGAGATTTTTGTCGATGGTGTTCTAGGAGGTTCGGTGGGAGAGACAGGTGAAAGAGAGCAAGGCGGCACCGCAAAAGTCGCGTTCTATGTTTTCGACAATAGCCAGTTGGGTGCGAGTTTTTTGTCTTTAAGCGGACCTGGATATGAGCGCACTGGATATGGGCCTCAAATCGTACTTGGTTTACCGGTGAATTTTTACTTACTGTCTGACTATATTGTGCAGTCAAGAAAGTTAAAGGCTAGTGGGGGCAGTGAACAAAAAACGGAGGAGGGCTACTTTTCGTACACAAAAATTGGCAACGAAGTAACGCAAGGCTTGCATCTTGCGGCAATGCTAGATCAACGGCAGTCTGATCGCAATAATGATATGACCTCTTTCCAAGGATATGGCCCCCAATTCACTTGGTACCCCTATCCACATTTTGAGATATCAACAAACTACCAGTGGACCAAGCAAAAGTTTTTTGGCACAGATATCAAAGGTAGCCTCCTAAGCAGCATGCTGCATTACTATTTTTAGACACAGCTGAGTATTCCCGCTTCCAGGATCTCCCTAGAACTCATTCCTATGGATGACCGTAATACGCAAGGCAAACTGCCGCACAAAACCTCCGCTGACCAGTATCATCCTGAATTTATTAGCATACTTTTCAACCTCTCCAAATAAACCACACAATAACCTCAAAAATCTCCCAACGAACCGATACGGTCGCTGCAACGAAATATAAAGTGAGACGTCAACCATGAATACGTTTAGCGCTTTGCTCCTGGCATTTTTAGCCATCGTCAACCTGTTTGCGTGCCAAGCTAGCGAAGAAAAAGCATCCAGCTCACCCATCGCTGCTTCCAGTTCCAATGCCGAAACCGTCGTGGTAGCAGGTACGATCGCGATCGAAGCGGACTCCAGCGAAAGCACACCCATTGAGAACCAAGTCGTCGAAATTCAAGATGCCTCAGGCGTCGCCGTTGGACGCTCTATAGCGGATGCGGAAGGTAACTATGAAATCGGGCTATCCGGTCAGATCGCCATCAGCGCGGCCTTAGAACTGGCGGATTCCAGCCTGACGCTGGTTTCCTTAATCGAAGACAATGGCAAAGGCGAAGTCCTAGGAATTCGCGAGCCCATCAATATCGATTCCTCAAAAATCACCTCCGGTCGCTTCGAAGCCGGTCGGGTTTTGTTCAAAGAAGTCGCTGCCATCAAAGGCGTGATCAAATTTGTCGATGCGGATGGCGTAGAAAACAACAATATTGCAAAAATCGGCACCGATATCTACCTACCAGGAACATCCTTTGTCGGAAAAGCCGATCACCTAGGGAAGTTCCTACTGCTATATATTCAACCGGGTTCCTATCAGCTGAGAGTCGAAAAGGGAAATATTGCCTTCGAACAAGCGGTTTCTGTGGCTGAGAATGAAACTTTAAACCTCGGTACCTTGGAAATCCAGTCGGATACGAAAGCGCCTTTAACGAGCGTTTCTTTGGAATCCATTGATTTCAGAAATCCGATCTGCCCCGTTCTCAGCGTTAACGAGACAGGCGCCAAGACCTACTTTACCATCGATGGCTCAACACCCATTGCTTCGCAAACCTTCGCCTACGACGAGGCAATTCCTATGGCTTGTGGTGACACGACAGATTGCAAAATATGCATCACGTCATCTGCGACCTTGAAATATTTTAGCGTTGATACCGCGGGAAATGCGGAAGATCAGAAATCCCAATTCTATTTCTATAACAGCGAATGGGCCGACCCCAGTGACCAGACTGCGCCTGTGAGCTCGGTCTATATTGAAGATCAATTGGTTACCGACACCACTTACGAGGGATATACGGAGGTATCCTTAAACGTTAAGTCGAACGAAGGTGGAAAAATTTGGTACACCTCAAGCACCACGGGCGTCCCCGCCGACCCGTCCCAGGCTACGAGCGCTCGAAGTCAATTGCTCTCACCACTCAATATTGCAAATTCCACAAGCTTTCGCTTCTATGTCGTCGACTACGCAGGGAACGCAGAAGCGGTTAAAGATTTAAGTGTCGGTATTTGGAAATGGAAACGAGCGACATCTCTCCCAATAACTCTCGACCCAGAACGTGTTCACAAAGTCACGAATAGCCCCGCCGGAGAAGCTGTGCTGATTGGCAAAACCCTAGATGCAGACGTAGTGAAAGTCTACACTTACAATTTTGCGACAAACGCTTGGACAGAAAGGAGCTCATGTTCAAATCCTGGTGTTGGATGTCCAGTTTTAAGCTCAAAGTACAAAAATAGTGCCAATACAGTTGGAGCATACGACGGTGCACTGATTCCCACAGATAATAAAATCGTATTTGCTGATCAAGGCAGCACCTACCTTTTCGATCTTTCGACTTACACCTGGTCAAAAGAAGCAAGCGCGAATTATTCGCCGAGCTTTAATTTTATTTATTTCGATGCTGAGTATCAGAAGCTTGTTTCCGTTGAACTAGAGTCCTCAACCAATAATTTCTATATCTGGGATTCGGCAACCGACGAGTGGGATGAGTATGCGGCTGGGGGCACAGGTTATACAGGCTCCAATTTTATTTATCTCGGAGCAAATTCTTTTAAGATCGGAGATACCTATGGCAGGCCTTCGGAGAGACCTATATCACGTCAGATCCGCAATTTCAGTACGAGCGAGTCCTGAGATTCAAACTCACGGGCGCAAGCACTGGTATCTGGGAAACGAAAGCCGCGACGAGTTCCTATCCAGAGGGGATCTTCAATGGTTCTATGAGTTTCGACACTGCAAAATCACGGACCCTCTTTTTTGGTGGGTCCATTATCAACACTTCAGCCCTTCCCAAATTTTCGGCGATTTTCTCTGATACCTGGATCTACGAGAACGACGATTGGAAAGTTTTAACCTATGAGGTTCATCCCAGCGCGAGACGAGGCGCGGCGATGGCGTATATTGACGGGGCAGACGCCCATATTTTGGTAGCCGGAGAAGGTTCCACCTTACAAGCGTCGAAGGACGTGTGGATCTTTAGTAAGTAGATCTAGAGGCTCTTCCAGTCCTAAATAGCTCCCGGCTCTTCGCTATTCGTCTCGGGCAGCCAGAGCGCGGGAGACTAGCTTGGGCGACACCTGTGCTTTAGGAACCTTGGTGGGGAACCAGAATCTAACATCTTCCTCGAGTCCAACGCCATGCATAAAATTATAGAGCGCCTTACGAAGGCCGATTCCTAACATGTCGTGGTCGCAGCCGGTAGGGTCCTCGAAGTCGACATCGTTAATGGCAAAGGAGACTTTTGCGGGAGATCGCAAACGGATGCCGAACTTTTCAGGTTCTTTGCCGATGGGACTGTGGATGGTTGCAGAGAAACGATGCCAAAATCCTGATTGAATGCATCCTTCGAGAAAAAGTTGGCGGACTCGCTCCAGCGAATCGATCGTTTCTTGCATGGTCTGAGTGGGGAAGCCGTACATTAAGTAAGCGTGAACGAGAATACCGGATTCGGTTAAGGCATGGGTGACACGGGCGACTTGCTCGACCGTCACCCCTTTGTTCATAAGCTTGAGTAGCCGGTCGGAAGCGACTTCGAGACCGCCGCTGACAGCGATGCAGCCCGCGCTCGCGAGGAGTGGAGCTGTTTTGAGATTGAATGATTTTTCGAAACGAATATTGCCCCACCAAGTCATCGGCAACTTGCGTTCCAGAAGTCTTTTCGAAAGTGCGAACAGGACTTGGGGTGGCGCCGCTTCGTCGACAAAGTGAAAGCCGCGCTGGCCGGTCTCGGCCACCAGGGACTCCATGCGATCGATGATTAAATCCGCGCTGGCTGGATCGTACCGACTGATATAGTCCAGGGAAATGTCGCAAAACTTGCACTGATTCCAGTAGCAGCCATGGGCTAAGGTCGCTTTGTTCCACCGACCATCCGACCATATTCGGTGCATGGGGTTTAGCATTTCCAAAATCGAAATGTACTTATCAAGCGGAAGACCCTGGTAGGTGGGAGTTCCGGCGTCCTTGTGGGGAATATCATGGTCAAGCGGACTGTCTTTGAACACAACCCGGCTATCTTGGCGAATAAAGGTGCGCTTGAGTCCGCTGCTGTCCCTTCCTCCCGCCAAGTGATCCAATAAACTAAGGAAGGGTCTTTCACCATCGTCTAAGGTGATATAGTCGACGTAATCAAAGACAGCGGGATCGGAAAGGGAACGCAACTCCGTGTTAACGAAGCCCCCGCCCAAGACAATTTTGATATCGGGTCTCTTGGATTTAATAACCGAAGCCATGCGAAAGCCGCCATAGACGTTACCTGGAAACGGTAGGCTCATGCCCACTAATGTCGGATTGACTTCCTCCAGGTAATCTTTCGTGATCTCCGTCAATAGGTGATCAATGAGAGTCGCCTTACCAGACAACGCTGCATGCAAGGGCTGAAAAGTCGGTAACCTCGTGGATAGTTTTTCACCGTAGCGCGACGTTTCAAATCGCGGATCCACACCTTCTCGTATGACATCTCCGATGTCGTTGAGAAAAAGACTCGCCATATATTTGGCGCGGTCCGCGATGCCGAGGTTGCCAAAAGCGACCATCAAGGGATTCTGCTCGTCTGACTCGTCGCCTCCCACACTCTCATATTCGTCTAGAACATCGAATCGAGGTCCCTCGGGAAGAAAGCCTCCATTGACAATACGGTGGGCCAGACTCGGATCCTTCCCGCGCATAAAATCCATGGTGGCGTTGATAACAAGCAGATAGGTCGGGAGATTTTCTTGGAAGAAGCTAACGCTCGCATGAAGCTTCTTATTCTTTGTGGGAGACTTAATTTCTTTGGCAATGTCGCTTAAGCCCTGATGAGAATAGAGCCGGCTAAAAAGTTCGATAGAGGGGTCCCGTTGAGTGACATCAAACCCGCGGCTACGGAGAAAGCCTGTGAGGTAGGCGGACGCAGGATAGGGCGTGTTTATTTGGGTCATGGGCGGAGTAAAAAGTAGAATTCTCATGGTCTCTATCTAGTGTTCAAAGGTTTTGCGCGAGGATAGCTTTCAAACCAAGCGGTCGCCTATATCAATTTGGCCTCGCATTCTACCATCATAGAATGCAGGAAACTTCTGAAATACACCTCGTTCTTAAGGCGATAGCTTATCTGAGTCTATTTTTCATGTTTATCTTCATTGCTAAAACTATAAGAGCAGAATCTGAGGAGGTTTACGAAACTTAATGTCATTATGGCGCCCCACCCCCAGAGGGCAAGAACACAGTTTTGGACCCATAAGAGCCAGATTTCCAAATAGGCAACTCACTCAATTCTACCCTTCCAGCTAATCTCGTTGAAATCAAATGCCATGGCTTACTTGTTGCAGGTGGGAGTCAGTTGGTATTTATTTTTTTTCAAGGAGAGAATTATGAAAGCACTCGTCTACCAAGGGCCAGGAAAGATTTCCTTGGCGGAAAAGCCGAAACCAGCCATTCACGACGCGACCGACGCGATTGTCAAAGTCACTAAAACTACAATCTGTGGTACAGACCTTCACATCATCAAGGGTGATGTACCGACAGTGACCAGCGAACGAATCCTGGGACATGAAGGTGTTGGAATCATAGAAGAGGTCGGCTCCAGTGTTTCTAACTTCAAAGTGGGCGATCACGTTCTCATCTCATGCGTTTCATCCTGCGGGAAATGTGGAAACTGCAAAAAGGGAATGTTTTCACACTGTGAAAATGGCGGTGGCTGGATTTTGGGCAACCTGATTGACGGAACCCAAGCTGAGTTCGTGCGGATTCCGTTTGCGGACAATAGCTTATACCTTGTCCCCGAAGGCGCTGATGAAGAAACCCTGGTCATGCTCAGCGATATTCTGCCTACCGGTTTCGAGTGTGGCGTTCTTAACGGGCAGGTTAAACCAGGAGATACCGTTGCCATTGTTGGTGCCGGTCCCATTGGATTGGCTACACTGCTAACAGCTCAGTTTTACTCTCCGTCAGAAATTATCATGATCGATATTAACGACAACCGATTGGAGACCGCTAAGATGTTTGGAGCCACTACGGTTATTAACAACATTGACGGCAAAGCGGTCGAGACTGTCATGGAAATAACGGAAAAACGAGGGGTCGACGTAGCTATTGAGGCCATTGGCTTGCCAACGAGCTTTGATATTTGCCAATCCATTGTGACGGCAGGCGGTCATATTGCAAATATTGGTGTGCATGGTAAGCCGGTGCAGCTAAATTTGGATAAACTGTGGGATCACAACATCACTTTGACGACTCGCTTAGTAGACACGGTAACTACCCCAATGCTCCTAAAAACTGTGATGTCTGGAAAAATCCAACCCAATAAGTTAATCACCCATCATTTTGCCATGAAAGACCTCCTCAAAGCCTACGAAGCCTTTGGTAACGCGCAAAAAGAGAAGGCGTTGAAAGTGATCATAACAAGCAGCTGAAAGACGGAGTTTTACAAAAAGTTCGAGAAATCCATTCAGCAAATCCATTCAGCAAATCCAAGCCAGTGGATCCATTGATGGCACCCATGGAACCCTAACCCGCATCAAAATCAGCCTAGTGCGAGATTCTCTCCCTTAATATTATCAAATGGTTAGCATAATAGTCAACTACTTAGTTGACTATTATGTCTTCGCGCGCTAAAAGGTGCGGACTATGGTAGCGGATGCAAATGATAAGATTGATGCCCTCTTCTACGCCTTTAGCGATGCAACGCGCCGAGGGATGCTGCTCCAACTGACAAAAGGCCCTGCGACGGTTAGTGAGTTGGGTCGCCCCTATTCTATAAGCAAACAAGCGGTCTCCAAGCATCTCATGGTCTTGGAGAAGGCCGGTCTAGTATCAAAAGACAAGGAGGGCAGACTTCAACGCTGCCACCTTGAGGCCAAAGCTTTCGACGCTCTGCGGGCTGAGATCGCACAATTTGAAAGGTTCTGGGAGCATCAGCTCGATGGGCTGGGAACCTACATAGATAAACTGCAACACAAGGGAAAAGAAGAATGAAAGACCTAGACATCAGTATGACTCGAATATTCAAGTGTGACCGAAAGACTCTGTTTCAAGCCATCGCGGATGGCGCCTTGTTCGAGTGCACCACCCCCATCAAAAGTCGCAGTCACATCGACTTTAGCAAGAACGGGAAATACTCCCTCGATTGGTCTGATGATATCAAAGTCCATGGCGAATTCGTCGAAATCAAACCCTTCGAACAGGTTATCTTTAGCTGGATCTACTTTTCAAAAACTACGCAGACAGAGGTCAGAACCTTGGTCCAGGTCTCCATTATTGAGAATGAAGGCAAATCAACTTTGACCCTTAAGCATATGGGGTTCACTGCTGATGATCAGCTTCATAGCCACTTCGATGGTTGGGATAAGGCGCTCGGTCAACTGCGCCAGACCTTTCTTGCCTTGTTCGCTAAAATGGAAAACAACCTTTCCGGCTTAGACCTTTACTTTAAAATTGAGCGAATCATAGCAGCTCCCGTGCAAAAGGTCTTTGCTGCCGTGCGAAACCCCGTTTCTTTAAAGTGTTTTTTCTCAGTAGATTCTTCCGCACCCTTTGAGGAGGGGGCAGCCATTCAATGGAAATTTGACAAATGGGGGCCTTACCTGCTGAATATTCACAAGGTCGTAGAGAACGAAGTTATCAAATTTAGTTGGGTGGGCACCCATGTTTGTTTTTCATTTCGGGCCCTAGATGACAGCAAGACTTGTTTGTCCATTGAATGCACCGGTTGGCCCGCCACGCAAACTGGAGTCGAGAGCTCCTTAAGCGAGTGTAACGGCTGGACAGAATTTCTGTTGCTCCTAGACTCGCATTTGAATGGAAAGCTCTCGCCTCAGCATTAAGCTCGCTGTTTCGCTATTCTGCCAATGCCCTTCGATCTTATCCCATTGGCAAAGCGACAAACATTGGCCAGAACGCCTGCATTATTAGGGCCCTTGATAAAGGGCCCGCCTGAAAGATCCCATTGTTTCCCAACCATTTCTCATTTTGACGTTACCTAATACAACCATCAGCCTCACTTTGCCGAAAGAAAGCTGTCTAATGAGTAAAGGTTTTACCGATTGTTTCCGAAGCACCGTAAAACAGCAACTAGGTGTGGAAGTCCTTGATAGCGAAGAAATTAAATCCCAATTTGGATGATGACCCCTTATCGCCACAGTTCGATATTGATGACTTTGGTGAGGCTGCCCAGATCGGCAGGAGATCCGAGGCCAACCCTCTCTTCCCCGATGGCATTGTCCCCTATGACCATGATCCAAATGAATCCAGTGCTACAGAGTTTTTACTAGACCACCAAAAACCAATTTTGTCCTCGGATTTCGCGACTTCAAATAAGCTGGCATCACCTGAAATGGCATTATTAGAAAAGAGGCTGGACGAGCTCTTGGCAGGAATCAGCTCGATAGCATCCACGCTAAAGCTTATCATTGACTCCGCTCCTAGCCTTAGCTCCCAAGCCCAGTCTCAAGCCAATCAAACGATCCTCATGAATCCCATGGCCGAAGATACTAAAACCATGCTAGAAAAGGCGCAAAAACAAGCCCATAATATGACCGAAAATGCTTTTAAGGAGCGCGACAATAGACTCCAGGATGGGCGCGACGCTGCTCAAACTCTCACCTTAGCAGAAAGGTTAAGGGAAACAGCTAACCGAACTCTGGGGAGAAGTGAAAACCAGACTCTTTCAGAGTTACCCCAGAAACAAATCCCAGACAGGCACAGAGTCACACTCGCGCTGCAGGTGGCAACAGCCATTCCCGTAAAGCATCACGAACTCCCCGAGCCGCAAGTCCCTCCCGCTGCTGTATTTCCTGGAGATTTGCCAAGAAAGCAGGCGAGCTTGAATGGGAGAGAGCCCCCACTGCAGTTATCCCAAAGACCGCAATTTGCTGAACTTCCTGAAACTTCCCCCAGTAAAAGCGAAGCTCCTGAGGAAGAAACTGCACCGGCACAGGCTCCGGCACCGCCACCACTGGCAGCGGCGGTGGCAACGCACCTTCTCTCAAAACCTCAGGATCCTGCGCAGCCCGTCTTGGCTTACCCGGCCTCAGAAGTGATGAACGCAGGACAGGGGAAAAAGGTCCTTAATCCCTTAAATGGTCAACACACATTACCTTTCGCCTCTATACCCATAACCCTGCGGTTCGGAAGGAGTGGCTGGCCTTCAAAGAAGGGGGCTTTCGGACCGGCCCTCTTGTTGCTGATATCTCTGCTACTCCTTGGATACTACCTATTCCAGCACCAAGATGGGAAAAAATTCTACACAAAATACCTAAGCCCATCAGGGCAAGGGCAGCCTAGCTCAATAAAGAGGCTTCTTGAAAAGCCATCTACCACCAAGGCACTGAAGGGCCAAGCCAAGACAAACAACACGAGCCCCGCAAAACATACACAAAAAATCTTGGCTAAGGAGCCTAAGGGGAGCGCTAAGTTTAGCCCTCCTCAAAGTTCCCCATTCAAGCGCAGCTATACCGACAACGTCCTTTTCACGGGCAAGTATACCGCCACAGAATGGCACACTGGCTATAGGAATACCTGGAATATAAACTTGCGAAAATTTCTGATCCAGGAATTGAAGATGAAGCCCAGTCAAGTGACTCCGTTTCTGCAGCTTGAAACAAAACTGATTTCAGATCTCAAAAGAATGGCTACAGGTTTGAGGCTAGACAACAAAGATCAAGGCATCCTAACAATGCGAAGCCTGGAAGCCACCACCCAAAAGTCCTTAACGAGCCTATTAGGCAGCAAGGCTAACTTCGATCGCTTTTTCAACTTTAAGGCGAAGCACTTCGCGAAACATCAACCAAGAAACTGGTGAGGAGCGGCTTCGCGATTTTCTAACCGAAGAGGTCGTCCCTCCCAAACTTTGTTTGAGGTTGGGAGGGAGGGTTTAGCGAGTAAAGACTTCCTGCAACAACAGGCTTTGTTCAGCTGCCTCGCGGGCGACATAGGGATTACCGCTATTCAAGATCCGCAAATCTGTATCAATACTGCCGCCCAGGGCATCAGCATCAAAAAAGGCGAATATCATTGCCAGCTGTTCTTGCAACAAAACATTCGGATCAACAATTCCTTGCGCTGCCAAGTTTGCAAAAGAAGCGAGAAAAGCCTGTCTGAAAGCAATCATTTGCGCACTCTGTAACCATACCCCTTGGCGCCCGTAAGCCGTGAAAATGGCCTGCTCCATCGGCGACAGTCCCTCTAAACCGCCGTTCAATAGTCCTTGCACGGCGCCTGCAATCACTTGACGAAGACTCTGCCCATGAATTCTGGCCAAAAACCCTGGGTCATTGCTATGGAATCGCGCCTGTGAAAGATGGACATACTTCTCTAGCAATGAGTAGGCGTAAGGATTCTGTACCAAGGTTGTTGTGTGTAAGGCATCCTGGCTGTCATAGGCATAAATAGAAGTCTCACGCCCTTCCGCGATCTGAGGGGCGACGACCTGCCACGCCTGCACAACGCGATCGTTAGAAAGCCGTGGCAATGGGTTCGTTCGCATCAAGGTCCGGCGACCATTGGTGTCAGGATAGTCTACCCGCTCCCTAAGCGTTCGCCAGACAGCCCCTAAGGCCGCGCGGCTGGATTCAAAACTATAAATACTTTCCAGACTCTCTTCTAGCGGCAAACCGAGTTCGGCCTTCGGAAGGGTATCTAAGACATTCAAATCAAGCCCATGGCGCATTCGATCCATCAACTTACGAATCAGATCTTGCCGATACCTGGGATCATCCAGAAAACTTGGTCGAAAGGCAGCGCCCCCTAAATCCGGTTGCCGCAAATTAGGTCGAAACGTCGCCACGCGCCCCACTAAGGTATCCAAGGCAGCTTGCTTGAGCTGCAGGGTTCCCAAGGAGTAGATCTCGCCTCGGCCTAAGCCCGAAGTGAATTCTCCCCCTAGGCCCGCAAAGCCCGAGGCCGTCGCCACATTCTGCTCTGGCAGACCGATCTGTTTTACCGATTGAAGGGATCCTCCCGTTTGCGAAAGTCCCAAGCGATCGATAAACGCGTAGGCTGCCTCTAATTCACAGTCCTTCATATACGGCCCATTGGCTTTCAAAACCTCGACCTGAAGTCGAGGAAACTCGACCAATTCCACTGCACCGCTGCTATAGGAAAGCACACAGACCCGCCCGGGATAAAATAGAATGGCTCGGGCAAATTCAAAGACTTTCTGACTTGCTTCATAGTATTGATGGAGTTCCTGGTCCTGTGGATTCTCCTGGTAAACAATCTTTTCCAACAAGGCAGCAAATCGTTCCGGGTTCTCCGCTTGCTGAAAATAATTTCCTAGTCTGGTGTCTTTGAAAATCTTGTCTAAGGAGCGAAAGTACTCGTAGATCTGTTGCATATTTAACCAAGGGCGAATATCTAAACCTGGCTCACCAAAATTGTTATAGCGATAACCATTGATGGTAAAATCGCTGACAATAGAAGAGATAGCCCAATTCACCGCTTCCACTGGACTGCCGCCTGTATCCCATTTGCTACACAAAGGATCAAACATGGCAGGACTATTCCCACCTGCTTTTGCGTCCTCACAAACGCGAAACTTCCTTTCGCTTTTTGACAGGGAACGTAAAGTTTCGGCGACCCCTGAACCGACTGGTATTGAGACAAAGTCTCCTTCAACCGTCTCAATCGTTCTGCTATAGGCTAAACGCAAGGCAGCAATGTCGTAGGGACCCACTTCATTGTAGAGATCGACATCATCATCTGGGTAGTCCATCACACTTGAAGAAAGATACTTGTTCCGCTGGCCACCTTCATGCTTGGGGAAATTATTCGGATCTGAACTCGCAGCAAAGTTATGCCCCAGTCCAAAATTATGCCCCAACTCGTGCATCAGCGTCGATTTCATGCGGTATTTCATCAGACGCTGCGCACAATCTAGGATAGCATCCGACTCATCGGCCAGATTCAGGATGTTTGGATCTGCTGCGTGGGCAGATTTGAGATCTGTTATGTAAGCAGCGAGCTTTGATCTATTACCCGCGATACACTCTGCACCAATCTTTTGGAATGGCACGGCTTTTCCCGAAACCCCGAAAGAGCACTTTGAACCATCACCCCGCAGATAGGTCTCTGTGGACTTTTGCTCTTGACCCAGATTTTCACGGTAGCCGTTCACTTGTTGAGCCTGCAATTGTCGCTGCTCTGATAGCGCTTCGTACAATTCGTAAGGTGATGCGTACTTTGGCTGCAGATTCAAGCCATTGGTATAGATATTGGCGCCGAGATAAGGGAGATCTTCCGAAGACAGTGGCAACATTTCCGCAATGCGAACTGCTTTCTGTCCCAAGGCATCATTGATCGGAGCAATGGCAATAGCCACGGCATCTTGAGTCGCCTTATCGACCACGCTGAGAAATTGGAAGCCCTTGCCATTATACTGCTCTAATTCGGAACGGACGTAGGACCGAATGCTGTTAATCACGGATTCGCGATAGGCCCGCAGATACATATTTGTGGTTGCCGTGAAGACTTCACCAGTGCGATCGTCGCCGACATTGGGACCAAAACCCAGCAAGGTACCCGTTCCCTCACGACTATCAATCTCGTAGCCATAGAAGGTGATTTTGTTGTACCTAACATCTCCCATTTCTACCCGCTTATCATTGAGCTCAATGCGGATTCCCGTTCCAGCTTTGGCGAAGGCATCGGCCCAGGCCTCCACCGCCTCCTTGATAGCATCATTGATTGTCGGTTCGTCTGGCGTATTGTCGGTGATATGGAACTGAATGACTCCATCGCGAGGGTAGTAACGAGCAATATTGTGCAGCTTCTCGCGATCGGCGATTTGAGAAGTCAAGGAACCATGGATGACCCTTTGGACCTTGTCAAACAAGTGGAAATAGGTGCGATCTTCATACTTGAAGCTGGTCCCGGCGACAGCGTCAGAAGCCTTGACTAAGGAGTATTTCCAGGTAAATCCTGTGTCCGACTCATAGATATTGAAACCGATGTAGTTATCACCAATTTCGAGCTTTTCCAGCTTATTTTCCTGCGTTTTGCTGCGCTCCAGGCGGTCCGCATTGTTAAAATCGACGAGCGCATACTCACGTTCCGACCAAAATCGCGCCCCAGGATCCTCGTCGGTGACAAGTTCTTGTTTTAAATTAGCGTCAGATCCACTAACGACAGTGCGAAAATCCACCCACTGCACTGGGATTTCTAAGGCAACAGCCAATTTTTGTGGATCTAGGATAACCTGCTCAGGAGCGATATTTAGGTCCACACCTAGAACACTATTTTTGGTTTTGATGAGTTTCATGCGCAACGCTGAATCCTGAGATCCTAAGCGAGCTTGAGAATTAATAGGTCGGCCTATCAACGTTTTTGTGTAGTACCATTCTTGATTGTTTTCAAAATACCCTGCTTGCAGTAGATCGAGTTTCATCGGTGCGTCGAAGAATTTGATGGCTCCCTTATCAACCCTAAAGTGCGTCGCTTCCTTGAGCTGGTCTTTGGCAAAGGTCCTATAAGACCTCGTATCTTTCCCCCGAGAGTCTTCAACCTTTTCAACTGTATACAGACTAATGGGCAAACCAAACATCGCGACCGAAAATCGTCCGTCTCCCCGAGGCAAGGCGTAGGTCATTTCCTGGCTGGGCAGGAATTCTTTCGCGGAAACTTTGGAGAAAATGATGTACTTGTCGGTAAAGGAATACTCTATGTCATAGGCAAAGGGCTCTTCGACATTATTGCTCGCGCTTTGCATGCCATAGATTTTTAAATCACCTAGCGACACCCCTTCCACGAGCGGCGAGCGAATTTCAAAGCCAACCTCATCAAAACTGCGAATCTGCTCGAAACCACTATGAACCTGCAAGGTGTCGGCTCGCGAAGTAATCCCGCGGAATTTGACGTCCTTGGTGAGCATCTGGTCTTCGGCTCGTCCGAGAAATTCTTCGATAAAATAGAGATTCTCCCCATCTCCCTGCACGAATTGAACCTCGCGTTTTTGCTGGCAACCCCAAAACAAGATGGGCACCAACGCCACGCCAAGTCGCAGCAGTGGCGGAATCACGGATCGCTTTGCTTTCTTAGAATTCATAAGACACCTCCAGAAATCGGGTATGGGCTTGGATATATAGGTAGATCGTGGCGATGAGATTTGACAAAGGAGTCGTCTCTTGGCGGCCCTTGGTAACGCTTGCCAAAGGAAAGGGAAAAGGAGGAAAAAGAGAAAAAACAGGAAATTGTGTACCAAGAGGTTTGATTGAGTCATCGGGCCTGGAAGGCAAGCGATGGATTCCTACTGCGCGTAGGTGCTTTGTCTTGATCATCACTGACGTCCCTGTCTGTGAAGAAAATGAAACCACGTATTGAGGGGAAACTAACATAAGAATGTCTGCAGTGGAACGAAAATATTAAGAGGCGGTTAAATTCGTTGGGCGCTGCGCTAGGGCCTTCCTAAGTTTTAACGAGCTTGAAAGCCCGTAGCTGTAAATTCTTTGTTCACCTGACCACTGAAAAGCCGCTTTGCCAAGGTGCATTAGCGCTTAAGTATTCAGCCACTTAGCCGCTTCAAAGGTGTGGCACGGAGATTGCTCCCTATCTCCTTGAGTTCGTCCGGCAGTTGTGTCGGACCTCTGATGCAATTGTAGTTGGGGAGTGAAGCAGATGTGGTGTGGGAACAGAAATCATCGGAATCTATTCGTTGTCTCTGCCATGGTGTTTGGCACCATCGCAAATGGACAAAATCTAACAGACGGTAACAGCATTGGACAGTCCCTGAGCGGCGAGTCCTTGGGCTCTGGCGATTTGCGCCTGTCCATCCATGGCCAGAGTACCAGCGATCAGAATCGCCGAGATCTGCAATCTTACGAGCAGAGCAAACGAACACGAGCTGGCCTGCAGGCTGAGTTGGGACTTCATTCTCATATTCAAGGCATGATTCAAGTGCAGGGCGACGACGATAAGGATTTAGAAACAGCAGAAAGCACGATCTATGGTCAGCGTTCTTTCAATTATCGTGGCACCACCCTCGGGGCGAAGATCCGCCTTCTCGACAGCAACTATTTTAAAGCAGCTCTGCTACCCTATGGCGTGCATACCCAAGCTTTCAATCCAGAAGAATTAGAAGAAAGTTCTGCCCGATGGGAAGGCGGATGGCGGATGGCAACGGGTGTAGGGCACGCGGAATACCTTTTCTTGAACTTATTCGGCGGAATTCATTATCGAGATTCCACAGCCTATCGGACCTTGCAACATGGAAATCTTTACCATGCAGGAGCCGCTTTAGAGACGCGCTTTAGCTCGCTGGTGCAATTGGGCGCTCATTATCGACTCGAAGGCCAACGATTTGCGCCCCTACCGCAGGATGTTGCACCGGGCGAGACTCTTGCTGTGGAAGACCGCACCTTAACGTCTCGCGTCTTTGGCGGTGGTATTAAAGTGAATTTCGCCAACGCCTCGTTGATCGCCTTCGGTGAACGCTCCCTTTCTGGGAATGAGGTAACCTCGCCCAATGCAACGAGTATTGGCTTGCGCTTTTCCTATGAATTTGGACGCGGTGCCCAAGCGCCCTCTGGCCAACCTAAACAAGACACCATTATTGGCGATGACAAGACAAAGAAAGATAGCAGCGAGAATCCAGTAGCGAAATCTGAGGGCAATGCTGGCGAGTATAATGAGATGAAAGCTGAAATTGATTTCTCAAAAGATCTTGGTTCAGGTCCTTCCGCTCCCGGAGTCATCGATTTCGACAAGGAATTAGCAGAAGGAGCGAACGCTCAAGTTGAGACTGTCAACAGCTATGAGCAAGAGCTCGAAGCCATCAAGCAAGCAGAGCTTCAGGCTGAAAAAGCCAAAGCCGCCGAAGAGACCGCAAACGCTAAGAAGCGAAATCAGGAGCTGGATCAGTCTTATCAGGCTGCAAAGCAAGATCGTTCGAAAGTACGAAAGCAGCTTCAAGATGAAGGTCTGGAGATTACTGCCGAAGACGCAAACTGGACCGGTTTAGAAGAGTAATGGGATGATTTTTCGTCTAAATCGCTCTTTTCGCCTCAAAGGGAACAAACCATTCAAAAGGAAGAGGAAACTTCGACAGCGAAGTTTCCTTTTTTCATTGCGCCCTACGATGGCTTTGCTTTAAAACTCATCCAACGACAGTACATGTCCCCGCAGAGTCGGGAAGGAAACGATAATCATGCCAAAAATTACGATAAAGACGGATAATAAGACTATCGAGGTGCCCGAGAATTACGCTCTTATTGACATGTGCGAAGAGCATGACACTTCTATCTTGTTTGGCTGCCGAGATGGCGCATGTGGGGCTTGTATGGTTCGGGTCCTAGATGGGGCGGAGAATCTCACCCAAATGAAAGAAGATGAGCGGGATTTTCTCGAAACCATGGCGGCGGAACCGAGGGAGCGGCTGGCTTGCCAATGTCGCATCCTCAAAGGTCATGTGACTCTCGAAGTCTCTGAGTAGTTCCACCTTGTCCCCCAAAGCCAGCCAAGCTGCTAAAAAAGATATGACGAAAGCCCCATCCGCTGTTGCAGTGCGACAAACCAGGGTCTTGCGTCAGAAATCACCAGCTAGTCCATCAAAAATCCTCCCGGTGGCAGAACTGTTTAAAGTGCTGGATGAAAGTTTCCCAAATCCCCAATGTGAACTTTTCTACTTAAGTCCCTATCAACTCCTTGTCTCTGTTATCCTAAGTGCCCAAACTACCGATAAAATGGTAAATCGGTGTATGGAAGGCCATTACCGATTGGGGCTCGATCTCGATCAAGTTTTAGCTATGGGCGAAGATCGTTTTTTGAAAATCATTAAGCCGATAGGTCTCGCCCCGACGAAAGCGAAGCATATTCTCGCCATGAGCCGAACCCTCAAAGAAAAGCATGCCGGACAAGTGCCCCAGCAGCGTGCGGACCTCGAGCTTCTGGCCGGTGTTGGGCGCAAGACCGCCAGTGTGGTTTTGGGAGAGATCTATCACCAAGCAACCTTGGCCGTCGACACTCATGTCTTTCGGGTTGGCAAGCGGCTTGGCCTCCACAACGCTGCGACACCTCTTAAAGCCGAACTGCAAATGCTTGAGCTGATTCCTGCCAGAAGATTACCAAAGGCCCATCACCAACTGATACATTTAGGCAGATCCTATTGCCGAGCTATTAGGCCAAATTGTCCAGAATGCCCACTATCTCTGCTATGCCCCTTTCACTTAGATCAATAGGCGACTGTAACTGCCGATTCTGCATCTCTACAGAATGCTATCGTGCCGGTTGGGGCAGATTGAGGGTCCAGGGTCCTTTGGGATGTAGCAACAAATCCATGCCCACCACGCGCAGCTGCTCGTATAATGATAAAATAGGGAGGCCAATAATGTCTGGTTCTGCCCCTGTCACTGCCGCAAACAGGAAAAGACCTTTTCCTTCGATGCGATAGCAACCCGCGCACCCCATCCATTCCTGGGTTTCAAGATAAGCGTCTATTTCTGCCATAGACAGAGGTCGCATCGTCATGGGAACGGAAATAACCCCGGCAAAAATCTCGTACACCTTATCTTCCTGCAACAGAGCGATGACTAAGCCATTGCGTAGATGGTGAGTCTTGCCGGATAATCTTTGCAAGCGAAGTCTTGCTTCTGAGACATCTTTCGCTTTGCCCAATGATTCTCCTTCAATATCAAGCACTTGATCCGAGCCAATCACAAGCTTGCCGGGATTTCTTGCCGCAACATAGTGCGCCTTGCCTCTAGCACGAGCCAGAGCCAAATCCTCGGGAATCCTAGCGACGATATCCTCTTCGTTGAAACCATGAGCAGGCACAGTCTCGAAATCAATTCCCATGCGGTTCAGCAGTTGTTGACGATGGGGACTTTGTGAGGCTAGAACTAATCTTGTTACCGTAATCATTGCTATGCCCTTTTCCGGTGAGCCGATTCACCCGTGGCTATCAAACCTGGGACTGCGATAACGCAATCACCAAAACGCTACTGTTATAGCACGAAGTATTCTATGCCTATGAAAATTCCCATCGAATCGCTGCCGCTGCCTTCCGACGCGTCAACCGGTGCTATCCCTGCCACCATGCCTAACTTAAGTGAACTGGCAAAAAAAGGCGCGGAAAGGTTTGGAGTCACACCCGAGCGTTTTTGCGACTGGCGCTGGCAAATGAGTCATCAACTTTGTACCTTATCCGACCTACGCCAATTCCTCGCCCTGTCACCCCAGGAGGAATCCGCCTTCTCCAAGATAGAGGAGTTATTTCGCGTTGGCATTACCCCGTATTATTTGATGCTCATGGATGATCATTTTCGCATGGCTGCAGATGGTATGCCGGAATGTCCAATCCGACGACAGGCCATTCCTTTGCATCAAGAGGCATTAGATCCCATAGGAATACCAGACCCCTTGCTCGAAGTGGGTCACAGCCCCGTTAGAGAAGTCGTTCATCTCTATCCCGATCGGGTCGCCTTTTGTGTGGCCCAAATCTGCCCTGTGTACTGCCGCTATTGCTATCGCAAACGGCGTGACGACGAGGTGGGGCTTCATTTTAACCGCCGCATCCTGGATAGTGGCCTGGCTTATATCGCTGGCAATCCTGCGATCCGAGACGTGCTGATCACAGGAGGGGATCCTTTTCTGGCGTCAGATCAACAATTGTTTGAGTTAACGGCAAGGATTCGTGAAATTCCTCATGTAGAAATCATTCGATTCGGCACCAGGACCCCGGTGACACTCCCCTACCGCATCACTGAAGAGCTGTGCCGTGGCCTCGCTCAGTTTCATCCCATTTGGATTAATACCCATTTTAACTGCTCGGAGGAACTGAGCCCTGATGCGCTCCAATCCACCACCCGCCTTGTACAGAATGGTTTTCCCGTTGGAAATCAAAGTGTGATGTTAAAAGGCGTGAATGACAGCGGACCACGCATGTTAGAGCTTTGTCGCGGATTGATCAAAGCACGAATACGCCCTTATTATGTTTTTCATGCGCATCTTATCGAGGGCACCCAGCATTTGCGCGTTTCCCTGGACAAGGGTTTAGCCGTTATGAGCCATTTGCGGGGCCGGGTCTCTGGATTTGGTATTCCCCAATTCATCGTCGATACACCATCGGGAAAAATTCCCTTAAGTAGTAGCGGATTTGTGCTGTCGCGCGACGGCGAAGACGCGATCTTGCATAATCATCACGGGGAAATCTATCGCGAACGCCATGCCTTTTTTGATGACTAGGCTTTGGCGGCAAAGCGCCAAAGCCTAGTCATCAAAGCCTAGTCATCAAAGCCTAATTGTCATGAGCGTCACGTGAAGGATCTCCCCCCGGACTTAAGCGTAAGGGCCTTTAGGCCCTTACTTCGCCACTTGGGGAGAAAGATGGAAAAAGAAGTTCGGGAATTTCTGTCTAATTTGTATATCCGCTTGGTAATAGTCGCCCTTCGCCGCTGGCGCGGAAGCCACAAACTGAGCCTCTTCCTGATAGGAAATCTTTAGTGGCTCGGAATTCAATGCGACATCCCAAGCGAAAGGTGCATTGCGTTCAACAGAATCAACCAGTTTGGCTGCTAGCCCTCGGTAGCTGATCGTATGATCCAAAAACTCGTTCCAACGAATGGAATAAGTGCCCCGCACCTCTTCGCACTCTTCTAACTGTCCACTATTCCAGGAGGTGTCTAAACAATTGAGATAGACAAAGGGCGACACATAGGTGGCATATTTATAAACTTCCCGTGCAGCCGCGTCTCTGGACAGGAGTACCCTGAAACGATCGCGAACCACCGTCACCAAAAGAAACTTCTTCTCTTGGCTAAGGGAATCGAAACGATCACTGTTAGCCAAATTCTCAAAAACTCGTTCGGCGACGTTTAGACAAGCCAGATATTCATTGCGAAATCCTAACCATTCTGGGGTTTGTCTACGATCCAGCCACTGCTTGTCAGCCACCAGCATTCTTTGATAGAAATTGCTGACATCGAGGTCATCGCCCATCACTATCCCCAGAAAACCCGCGACATTTTTTTCATAAAACTGTCGCCAGCCACTCACGTGGCATAAACGATTCAAATCGCCTTGTGTGAAAATCACCCCGGGTACCTCAACTCGCGTTAAGTCATAGCCGGTGAGAATATGGTAGGCCCGAAGGATTGGCCAAATTTCCTGAGTCAGGGATCTTTGACTTTGCATTCCCGAAATCAGCTTCTCTTCCTGACCTGTCAAAAGTTTGATAAAGGACGGGTATTGACCTCCCAGGTGCAAATCACGTCCCTGCTGGACAAGCGTCTTGAGGTCCTTGCCGAGGCTAACGGCAGCTTGTTTCGCCCTACGAAATTGATACAAACCGGCGCCCGCTGATAGACAGACGGTGATAGCCAAAGCCAGGATCATGAAAGTTCGCTTTGATCCTCCGGATCGAGGATCGATTTGTCTCGCTGTCTCGCTTTGCCCCTCTCCCTTATCTAATTTTTTTTCCAACAACCGTGCTGTCGCTTCGTTGATCACCTTCTGCGCACCGGGAATATCATCCGCCAAAACCATGAGGAGCTTAGGATAATACTTTTTCATAGCCGAAAGGTCTTCGAGTTTGACCCACGGACTCAAATTACCCGCGACCTCGTCGCTCAAAGCAAACTCCATGGCTTTGAGCTTTTGGCGCAATGACGCCGCAGACATGGGGCCCCGAAGCACCAGTTTATCCGTTCGAATGAGGTAGAGGTCTTCGCCGCTCATTAGCCCGCCCTGACAATCGATAACAATACCGTAATATTATCACGCCCACCACCCTGATTGGCGGCATCTATCAGATGCTTAGGCAATTCGTTTGGCTTGTGGGCATGTTTATTCAGGAGGTGCAGAATTTTTCGGTCCTCTACCATCGAATAGAGTCCGTCGGAGCAGGTGAGAAGTATCTGGCCTGTCCGGACCTGCAAAGTATAAATATCAGGGTCAAATTGCTCGGATAATCCTAAAGCGCGTACTAGAGCGTCCTTTGAGACTCGTGGCAAGACATCGCTCTGTTCGATCTGACCACGACGCAGTAGGGTTTTAACATTATGATCGATGGTTAGCTGGAACAAGTGACCTCGGTCGTAAAGATACGTGCGACTGTCGCCAACATGAACAATATGAGCTTTATCTGCAAAAAACATGACGGCATTAACTGTGGTTCCCATGCCCGTCTTGCTGACATCTTCTCGACCTACTTTTATAATTTCCGAATTGACTGCGTCGAGTGCATTTACCAGAAAGCTATCGGCTTGGTCGTGCCGTATCATCTCAGATTCCACAACTGCACGGCGCAATCCGCGTACCGCAATTGCCGAAGCTTCCTTGCCCCCCGCTCTTCCGCCAATCCCATCAGCCACAACCCCAAAATTCATGATCTCGTCAAAATAGATGGCATCCTGGTTCTCTTTCCGAACCCGTCCCACATTGGTTGAACCATACATTTTGATTCGCAAATCTATCCTCCTCCATTTCACCTGATGGTTGCATCGGATGATTTGCGGAAATGATGACTCAACTTCTTTCCTTTTCGCTGACTTCCCGCAAGCGGAACATCAACTAGACAATTATAATTTATTTTCTGCTAAAAAGGGGTCTGGTAAAATTACCCACGAATCTGTGCCCTTCATTAACCCGCTCGGCTCCGGCACGAGCCCAAGCCAGTCCGCGCACCCCACATAAGCAGCGAGAAAGGCGCAAAAAAGGCCCAAACTTTTTGCAAGCACCACCCTCTCGTCAGTCGTTAGTGCGATTTCACAGCTGCTTGGTTGA
>JBIKVD010000020.1:0-23824 GCA_044357055.1 Oligoflexales bacterium
CTGGACAGGTGGTGCGCGGAGTAACGGGCTAAAGATTTGGAAACGTCGCCGTTTGAAGTCTTCTTCCGGAGGTTCCCAGTCAGGGTGTTCTTGCTGGAAATCTTCGGGGCTTTGCCGAGGTCCTAGCTCAGGAAGGATTTCACTTTTGTGCTGTTCTGTCAGAAGCCTGTTTTTGTGATCGTCAGGCTCAGGTCCTTCACTCATATCGTTCACTCATATCATTTACTGTGAAACGTCTTTGCTCAAGGATTCCAAGACGCGACGAAGGCGGGCATCATTTGGATCCAACTGAAGAGCGTTGCGCCAAGCTTGCAAAGCTAAAGTCTGATTTTGCATTTTCATCAGCAGGGTGCCCTTCATTTTGAACAGCTGCGAGCTATTTGGATAGTAGGACAATAGTTGGTTCACCTCAATTAAGGCAAGTTCGAATTGGTTTTGCACATAGAGTTCATTCACGCGGGCCAAGCCTAAGGTATAAGAGGGGCCTTGAGATTGATCTGGCGCGAGACTCAAGCCTTTGTTCAATAAAGCCGAATCTTGGCTATCGGCTGCGTCATGGCGGGGCAAAGCTGCTAGCAATTCAGCATCGGTTAACTGTGGATTGGGGGTACCCGACCGCGAGGCAGCTGCGCCATCGCTGCCATCACCCGTAAAGGGAATCTCGATATCATAGTCTTGCGCCCCTTCTGGAATTTCAATCATATATTCTTGATTGCCGACCGTCGAACGAATGATCATACGATCTGACTTGGGTGGATCTTGTCCAATAGGATGGGTTTGGGCCAAGAAGGGATGGGCAATGGCACCATCTTGAAAGGTCTGCTCATCTGATCGCCTAGAAGAACAGGCTGCTATCAGTGTAAGGACAATCATGGAAACAATCGTCTTAGAAATTAAAGGAAACAACCAAGTCACCACCCAGTCCTCCTTTGGTTTTGACGATGTCGCTTCCCACAACAGTAGAAGAGGCGCCGACGTACATGATGCCTGTGGTCACGACCCAACGGCGCCCAAAATAGACATCCCAGCCGACTCTTCCCATCGGCGCAAAATAGGCAGATGCCAGCAAAGGTCCTAGACCCGCATGCAATCCATGGCGAATCTCATTGTAGGATTCGACCAGGCCAAGAAAGTTGTAGCTATAAATGGCAAAAAGACTCAAGGCGCTTTTATAAGGTTTGATGGTCTTAACGGCTTCAACCGGTTCCGCAGTCTCCTCCGCGCTTGGCTCTGCGCTCGCTTCGGCGCTTGGCTGGGGCTTCAAGGAACTAGAAGTCAAAAGAAAGTTAAGCATGAGACCGAATTCATGTTTGCGGCGATCGAATCTTTCCATAGCTCGCATTTGCAGCCCCAACATGGACGAATCTTCGCTCGTACCGGCAATGTTGGGAATTCCTGCCGCAACAAACCCTAGCAGAAACTTATATTCTGGCTCGTATTCCTCGGATTTTCTTGCCTTGGCAACTTGATTGTAGTCCACGGCAAGCTTTTGGAATTTACTGCGAATGGTTTCGCTGTTGTAGGCTCTTGCCCACACCAACTCCTTCGAATTTGCGGCGAAAATTTGGAAGGCAAGAACCATATGAGTAGAGTGATATACTAGGGTAACATCCATAAAGTGTTGCACGCCTAGCTGCTCGGCGGCGCTGTTGAGACGCTGCACGTTGGTTTTAGGGGAGGTAATCACGAGTTTACCGTCCACTAAAGTTGAAGATCTTGTTTTGCATGATAGACAAGCTATAAGTTTTACCTGGGAGTTTTCTCGAATGCGTTCAGAGACTAATAATTCAAGATAATTCTCGTAAGATCGTGGGAGATTTTCATTGAGAGAAACCTGTCTGATGGAAAGACTTTTCAAGGATCCTAGCTGTCCTTGTTCGATATCGTAACCAAACTCCATCAGCAAATCGTCGAGAACTTCGTGAAATCTTCTAACTCCTGTCGATGACTCTACGCGCAACTGTTCCGACTCTTCGGCCAGAGAAAAGTCATCCGCTTGTTCTAAGGCTGGATCCGTTGCGGGGCGAGCCCAGCTGGGAGTTTCATCTTTTGCGGGTATTTCACTTGCACCTTGTTCTTGTTGAGCCGATGCGCGATCGTTCAGAAAGCAAAACACAAGAATCCAGCCGAGCTGGGCGATATTCTTGGTGATTAAATTCGGGCGCATGGTCAGACCTATCCTTCCCTATTTCCTCGCAGCCTTGATCTTAGGCATTTCTAGAAAAAAAGTCGTCGTTGTCTTGTTCGGTTGCATTTAGGTGACCTTAAGGGCTTCAGCTGGCGAAGTCGTAGGCAATGTTTGCCTCGCTAAACGGTTCCCCTTTGGATCTTTGCAAACGACGTAACCCGAGCAAGATTTTGACATTTCCTAATGGGCTGGGAATGAAAGCGAAAGCCTTCTAAGGTTGGGCGGCCGCTTTCTTGGGAGCTTTGGACTGACCATAGATATCTCGCAGGCTTTCGCCAAAAAAATCATGATTCACTTGCTGATAGCGAATCTTAAGGTAAGTCCGATAGATATCATTGCCGTCCTCTTTGTCCAAACTTATCGCAAGAAGTAGGAGTCTTTTCATTCCAGTGATGAACTCTGGGCCGCCGACGCGATGCAAATCAGTCGAACGTGCCAGCTTAGAGTCCAGTTGGTCCATATATTGATAGAAGCACCAGTGGTAAAGATCAAAGGAGTCTTTTATGAGTGGGCGCAATTGCTGACTCGCGGCCTCTAGGTCTCGCATATTTCGGACTTTTTCTGAAGTGCTAGAAAGATTGGTCAGGCAATGATTGAGGGAGGCATCAGAAGGCTGTCTGGTCGTTAGGAGTAGGGATCGAGTTGAGTGCGCCGTGGCTTCGTCAGGATGAATGGGGTCGGATAATTCCTCCGTGAGCAGAAGACTATTGTCGCCCTGTGGCAGGTCGGCATCCTGCAATTCGAGCTGTTCTTGTGGACTTTCCTCTGACTGGCTGCCCTTGCAAGACAAAGTTCCTATGGTAAGACAGAGAGCAAAATTTCTGAGTTTTGCATATATTGGAGGCGCGGATGAAAGGCTCTCAATGAACATGTTTCACAAACTCCAATTCGTCCCATTTGCCGGCTACTGGCAGACGCCTCAGCGCGTTTGAGTTGGATCGGCAGTCTTTTGTCTTTCTTTAAAAAGTTCTCTTGAATCAGAGTATTTGTCTGGGATATGCCAATGATTATCGCTAGCTGGATTTGATAGGGGCTTGGCATCCGTAGGACAGGAGTTTAGAGAAAGAGGGAGGTGCTAAAATCCACCCATATCATTGTCTTTCTTGATCCCAGAACAGCACCTAGTCCCGGACCAAGGCTCCAGCCGTCTGCGTGAAACCAATGGATTTGATATTGTGCCGAGACCCCTGGTTTTTCCCAGGATACTCCTGGTTTAAAATCCTCGCTGCTCTGAACTGATATTGAGGAGTCGCCTTCGCTGGTGGTGATCCTGGCATTGATCCCTACTAGGAAAAAATGAGCGAAGCTCCAGGGCATTACCGACATTGGTTGATCTGATGGTCTGGCGCTTCCGGCAACTTTATGGGATTCGGGATCATTTCCGCGGGCTGCGGCGCCCAGTATTTGCCCAAAACCAATACGTGGTCCGAGATAAATATAGCCAAATCTCCCAGGCTCTTTTTTATAAAGCCCGGATCCCTGAGTGCTGATGAGCCCAAAACCGTACCAGGGTTGAAGACCCTGGTTATCACTATCGTTCGCAAATAAGACATCAAAAAGGATCCCAGGCTCAGCCTGATAGCGGTCACGCTCGTTTCCCTGCGTAATCATGTGCGGATAGTGCCAGCCCATCATCATTCTTCCCGAGTATTTGGCTTTGGGTAGATCAGCATCCTTTGCTAAGGGGCCCGCCTTTGTCTGATTCCTGCGATCCATTGCCTCCCCGTCAGCAGGCAAGTTTTTCCGCTGTCCTTTTTGCCTATCCCGAGTGCGCCTTTGAATGGGTTCCGAAAGGGGCACACGAAGACCCTCTGGCACATCGGGTGCGGCTATTTCCTGCGACGCGGCTTGGGCTGGAACGCTTAGGGAACTATGACCGAGCCAGAAAGAAGCAAGGATCGCTGTACACCTCGCTGATATCCCGACGATGCGGGCAGCTAGGCGCACAGTTTTCGTAAAGATCGCAGGCCCGGTAGGGAAAGCGTTAGTACCAACCCTTTCAGGAACTGTGTAGGAACTGCCCATTAATATTCACCCAGACCTTGTCTAATATCAGTAGTAGATGACTGACATTGATTGTAGCAAAACGAGTTAAAAAATGGGTGGATATTATGGATCTGCACGAGACACCTCAACTCTCACAGGGAAGTTCTCCTAGCTTTCGATTCCAAGGTCGAAGGGTGTTTGCGGGCAAAATTTTGGCCTATGTAGCTATTGCTTTTACAGTAGGCGCTTTGTTGGGGTGGCTTGGTCCTAAAATCTATTTGGCGGAGGGATCAAAGGTCGATAAAGGTCCTTTGACTGTTTGGGTATCTGTTCGTTCCGCTGATTTTCGACGGGTTACAGGTGCTACTTTATGGTTAGGTGACGAAGAGCTAGGAAGAACTGATGCTTTTGGGATTTGGCAGGGCGAGATTCCCCGCATGTCAGCTAAGAAATTTAGGCTCTTAGCAAAGAAAGGTGAAGAGACCTCGGAAGCTAAGCCCATCGAATGGACAGCGGAATCGAACAAGGCTATAAAGATCTCTCTTTTGCTGAGCGGCAATCGAGAGAACCTTGATCCCACGGCGAGGACAGAAGCCATTTTAGACTGGGAATTTTTGTTGCCTCTGTTTCCAGAAGCACTCATGACAGATCAATCTCTCTTGCAGAATTTAGATTTACAATTTTCCTCCCGTTTCGCTCAACGTGATTTGCGAAGCTGGGCAGAAAAAACTCAGGCACGACTTTTGGAAGATTTGTTTCAAGATGGGAACAAGGTGCTAAAGGGCGCTCGGCATTTGATTGTGGTTTCCCCTGTCGAAGGATCACGCGCCAACGTGGATTCACCTATGGTTCTCATCGAAGGGTTTCATCGTAGCCAAGGTGAGAAAACTCGAATCTACAGTTTTTTGGACAGCTTAGATCTTGATGCAAAGGCTATAAGCCATAGAATACGCTTAGGCTTGGATCGCTTGATGGTTAAACCCAGCTTCGTCTATAGAGAAAAGGAACAGCTTCTTCTTAGTATACCTATCTATTGGGCTAAATCGTGGTCCGTTGGCGCTCAGGCAAAAGTCTTTGTTGCAGGCGCCTGGCGCTCCCTTAAGCAGCCGCATTCATCTGGGTTGCCGTCTCCAACGCAATCGCAACTCGAAGATGGACGGCCTTTGCAAGTGAAACCAAGTGAGGGGCTGTGCCCAGGAGTTCAGCCTTGCCCAGCCCTGGTGATGAATGGGCCCGCCCTTGAACTCAATGCATCAGAGCAACGGTATTGGATTAGAGTTCCCAAAGGCATTGTCGATCCCGAGAAGGATGTGCTATACGTCGCAGGATATCCTGCGTTGAGAGGGCGGACAAATGGAATGTATACGTTCGTCAGTAACTCCCTCGGCACCATGAATGTCGCCATTCTTAGGAGCGGTGATCAGTTAGTTTATCGAGGAAAGATTGACGTGCGGCCTGGAAGAGTTGCCAATTTAGGACCAGCTAGCATCTCTGTATCAAAGGCGGTCAAAACGACTAAGGCTTTAAAGGTTGCCAAAAAAGAGTCGTCGATCGATCGGGCAAAGATGATTAGAGGAAAAATCCCTTTGAAGCAGGTAACATCATCCAAGCCGTTAACATCAGCTAAGCTTTCAAAGTCCTTGCGGTCAAACAGCCCGAAAAGGGATCGGCTTTAAAGAAGGGGTTCTTGTCTCATGAAATTCCATACGCTCATAACTGGAAAATTGCCCAATCACATCATCGAAACCTTTCAGAAAGACCCTCTACTCACGGTGGAATATCACCCCGACTTGGAATACTCCCATATCCTAGAACGGCTTGATGGTGTTCATGTTCTCGTCAGTCGCAGTGAGACGAAAGTAGATCTTAACTTGCTGGAGCGCGCCAAAGACCTAAAATTAATAGCTAGGGCCGCCGTGGGTGTCGGAAACATTGACTTGGCCGAGGCAACGAAGCGAGGGATATTGGTTGTCAATTGCCCAGGGCTTAACACCAATTCGGCAGCTGAGTTAACCATGGGTTTGATTTTGGGGAGCTTACGGAAACTGCCGCAAGCTCATACCAGCATGAAAAATGGTCATTGGGATAGACACAAGTTTACGGGCCGGGAAGTGAGGGGCAAGACCTTAGGTATTGTGGGGCTTGGGCATGTTGGGCATCGTGTGGCAAAGTTTGCTTTGGGTTTTGATATGAAAGTATTGGCTTACGATCCCTATATAGGGTCAAAAGTCTTTGCAGAACATGGCGCGATCCAATGTAAGGACTTACCGTCTATGCTGAGTGAGGCAGACATTGTGACGGTTCATGTGCCTCAGAATCGCGAGACGACAGGCATGATTGGCAAACGCGAAATTGCGCTGATGAAACCGGGTTCCGTCGTTATCAATGCGGCAAGGGGTGGGATTATCGAAGAGCAGGCTCTGCATGAGGCACTGCAAAGCGGTCACTTAGCAGCTGCGGGCATAGACACTTGGGACCATGAGCCCCATCCAAACAGTCAACTGACTAGCTTTCCTTCCTTGTTTGCGACGCCACATATTGGTGCGTCGACAATCGAAGCCCAAAACGCTATTGGTCAGGCGATTTATGATCAAGTTGCCAAATTTGTCCGTCAGACCGTCGTAGACTATCCGGTAAATTTGCCAGGCGTCGGAATTCCGGATCACCCACTGCTGGGAGCCTATGCCGCTTTGTGCGAAAAGATTGGAAGCATCTTAGGGCAGACCCTGGATTTTAACCCTGAAACAATGACCGTATGCTTTTCTGGCGAACTGATCGATTTGGATACGACCTTGCTGAGATTGGCTTTGCAAAAAGGTTACCTGACGCACGTCGTCGATGCCTATGTTTCTTACGTCAATGCTACTGAGCTTTTTGCCGGTCGAGGTATCAACTACCTAGAGAGCAAAGAGGAAAGCACCGCGGACTATAAATCGTGCATAACCATTAAGGTTAAAGGCATGAATGGAGCCAGTGCGATCATCGCGGGAACCGTGTTTGAACAGCAGCACGGTAGGATTATTCGCATCAATAGCCACGATATCGAATTGGTGCCCAGCGGGCATTTTGTGTTGATTGAAAACGAAGATCGCCCGGGCGTGGTTGGCAAGATTGGTAATTTTATGGGCGAGCATAATATCAATATTGACTCTTTCCATTTAAGCCGTGATCAACAAGGTGGAATGGCAATGGCATTGGTAAAAGTTGATTCGGTGATTCCAGAGGGATTGCTGGCGAAATTGATGGATCTGCCTCATATCAAGAATGCCCGGTTATTGCATCTCTAGTCGGGTGATTACGGCAGGACCGTGGTCGGCTTGATGATGGCATACAATGCGGCACCAGCTGCTACAGCGACATTGAGCGAATTCTTTTTACCAAAGGTGGGTAATTGATAAAGCCCATCCAAGCGCTGCATGGTGCTTGGCAGGACGCCCCACCTCTCATTACCCAAGACCAAGGCTAGTGGAAGTCTAGGCTGCTCAAGCAACAGATCTTTGGCTGCCTTGGCGGTTTCCAGGCCGTAGCAGGGGATTGCTTGCTGTTTTAATTCCTGCAGTATTTCGCGAGCATCAAGTCTGGACTCCCACAGTTCTGATAAATCAGCACCTAAAGCGGTGCTGGAAATCTCCGCATGCTGGCCTGGTTTTGGGGTATAGCCACACAGGTAGACTTTTCTCAGCCCAAGACAGTCGGCAACGCGTAAAATAGACCCCACATTCCAGGCCGAACGCAGATTCTCGCAAATCAAGTAGATGGCATGATGTCCTGATTCATATTGCGTTCGATCACGGTCTTGGACCTGTAATTCATCGATTTCCTGTGGGGACCAAAGGTTTGCATGATGGTACTGCAAATGTGCGTGAACAATCTGATAGTTTTCGAGGGAGCCGCCCATTGCGAAACAGTGCTGGACCAGTCGGGAGAGTTTTTCATCTTTATCGGCTGCGGGCATCAATATCTTGGTAAGCAGCGTTTTGGTGGTATCTCTTTCTGCGGGTAGCCAATCTCCACGGATGCATGCTGAGAGGAATAGAGCGTCTAACTCCTGCCAGCTTTGCTTAAGCGCTGATTCGTTACTTGAGATAGGCGATTCCTTCTACGTGTTGACTTAGCTGATCTTATCTCCGGGCTGACTTCCTGAGGATTCGGGAACGAGAAAACGCAGAGAAGCCCCATCGCCAGCGCATAGCAGCATACCCTCCGAAATACCAAAGCGCATCTTTCGCGGGGCGAGATTTGCAACAAAGACGGCAGACTTTCCTTTGAGTTCATCAGGACTGTAGCGTTCGCGAATGCCGGAGAATATGTTCTTCATCCCAAGCGCACCCAAGTTTACAGTGAGCTGGAGCAACTTATCGGAGCCTTCTACCGTTTTAGCGTCTTCTATGAGGCCTACCCGCAAATCCACTTTGGCAAAATCATCAAAGGAAAGCAGCGATGTGGTGCTGGTAGCTTCTTTCACTTTGGGCTCGGCAGGCTTTGAGTTTTTTGCGACTTTAGCCACTTCTGTCTTTTTCGCAGAATCCGGTGAGGGGATGTTATCAGCTACCCCAATCAAAGCCTGCGCAGTGGCGGGTTCTATACGAGTTGCCAAGGGCACGTAGGCTTGGATTTGGCGACCTTCTAGAATCTCATCAAGGGATTGCCACGTATACTCAGGCTCTTGCAGGAGCTCCTCCGTTTGCTTGGCCATCTTTGGTAGAACTGGTTTCAGGTAAATCGCAATCTGGCGAAACAGATTTAAGGTAACAGTCAGAACGACTCTTGCCGCTTCTGGATTGTCTTTCATCATCAACCAGGGTTTTTTTTCGTCGAAATACTTGTTGGTCAAATCGGCAATGACCCGCACCCGTCCCATGGCGCGCTGAAATTCCATGGCCGCATAGTCGGCGGCGATTTCAGACGCCAAAGCCCTTCCCTGAGCTAGAAGTCCTTGGCCCTCCTGATCGACTTTGCCCATAATCCCAGAGAAGTTTTTACCGAGCATTTGCGCCCCGCGCGAGGCTATATTCACAATCTTGCCGACGAGTTCGCCATTGATGCGACCCATAAAATCATCGATGTTAAAATCAATATCATCTTGGCCCGAGTTGATTTTACAGGCGTAGTAATATCTCAAATAAGATGCATCAAGGTGCTGCAAATAGTGCCGGGCGCTGATCTGGGTCCCCCGAGACTTGCTCATTTTTGCCCCATTTACCGTGACATAACCATGGACAAAAACATGGTTAGCGCTACGATATCCAGCTCCTTGCAACATCGCGGGGAAAAACAGACAGTGAAAATAGGTGATGTCCTTGCCAACGCAGTGATAGACCTCCGTGTTGGGATCCTGCCAGAGGCTCTTAAAATCAAGTCCCTGTTTTTCTGCCCAGTCCTTGGTAAAAGAGAGATAACCTAACGGTGCATCCAACCAGACATAGAAATACTTATTGGGCAAGTCCGGAATTTCGAAACCAAAGTAGGGCGCATCGCGAGAGATACACCAGCTTTTGAGGTCGCCACCCAACCATTCCTTGAGCTTATTGGCAATTCCTGGCTCCGTGCGATCCTCAACCCATTTCAAAAGGAATTCGCGACTTTTTTCGAGTTCAAAGAACACATGCTGACTGTCTTTGAGTACGGGCTTGTTGCTGCAGAGATAACAACGAGGATTTTTCAGCTCGTGGGAGGCAAAGGTTGCTCCGCACACTTCGCAGTTGTCACCATATTGGTCCAAAGCGCCACAGCGGGGGCACTCTCCTTTTACAAAACGGTCCGGCAAGAACATTTTGTCATGTTCGCAGAAGAATTGGGCTAGGGACTTCTCGCTTAAATAGCCTTTGGCTTTCAGAGCAAAATAGACTTCTTCAGCTATAGCGCGATTGGATTCGCTGTGAGTCGATCCGTAGTGGTCAAACTTAATATCAAATCCGCTAAAGTCCTCGAGGTGTCTGGCTTGGCTTCTTGCGATGAGATCCTCCGGCCTAATCCCCTCCTTCTGGGCACTAATCATGATGGGGGTGCCATGGGTATCGTCACCACAAATATAGAGGGAGCGGTGCCCCAGCATCTTTAGGGCGCGGTTGCGAATGTCGACGGAGAGATATTCCAGGATATGTCCCACGTGTATGTCGCCATTGGCGTAGGGAAGGGCCGCAGTGGTAATAATTGTGCGCGGTTGATTCATGAGTTTCACCAAAATTTGTCTCATTGTGTCTGCATAGGCATCACGGACTTGCGCGAAAATGGCGCGAGTTAAAAATGTTTAGCATGTTAAGCAAAAAAAAACTAGCTGATCCCTGACGCAAGGATTATGATGCTGGGCTGCACAAGAGCCCTGGTGGTGGAATCGGTAGACACAAGGGACTTAAAATCCCTCGCTCGCAAGGGTGTGCCGGTTCAAGTCCGGCCCAGGGCACCACTCTTCCTTTCTGGATTGTCTGACTTTTTTACGATTACCACGAAGGGCTTTTTCAGCTCATATCGCACATGTACACCATCGAGAATCGAGTTCCTGAGTAACCTATTCAGGAACCCTTTCCGATTCTGGGTAGATTTGCGCATCCATAAAGATTTCGCCGATGTGGCCAGTTCGAGAATGGATATAACACTTTCCATGAAAGGTCCTGAAGGCTCAAGCTGAGGTGTGATAATCCCCAGAAAAGTGGAAGACCAATTCTTTACGATGTTTTTGCCATCTTGTCCTCAGTGGACAGAGAATTTTCCAACTGCTAGCATGAGCTATTCAATCATTTCCTGGAGAATTCATGATTCGGCTCATTGCCCTCTTGACGTTCATTATAACAATTCAAAATTGTAAATCACAGAAACAACAAGTTTCTTCCCAGGTAAAGGTCAGCCAATGGGATAGCAAGCATTTTACGGCCATCCGCGAAATCAAAGCCATCGTAGAGTTCGATTACCCAGAATTCGACTTTAAGGAACCAGGCAATGCGCTGCTTTTTAGTGAATACGCCAGCGTAGATCCATCTAAGAGTTGGCGCGCTCGGTTTTGGTACCTCAAACCGAGGCTATCTAGTTCCACATCCACACGTCGTTATGATCTTGATTTTGCCCTCTGGGACTACAGTCATAGCGAAGAGGTTTCCTTTACAAGGATGAGGGGGCAGATGGTAAAAAATATGGATTGTCAGGCAGTATCCGGAGCTCGAGTCTTCTGCAGCTGCCGGTATTCAGATCAGGGAGCATTCGTCTTTGATCTGATTGCTAACGATGGCTCTGAACCCCTACCAAGCGGGTTGCTATTCTACAAAAAACAAGATGATGATTGGAAACTCATTCGTTTTATGGGCATCGCGCCAACCGGGAAGAACACCCTTCAGCCCCTCAATGCGGTTATCAATGTTACTGGCTCAGGAGATTTAACAGTAGATGATATGATTGAATCAAGCCCTCAGTATTGCGAATCCACCCCTTATATGGCCTCCCTGCCTGAGGCTGAAAAAATCACAGACTCGGCTTTTCAGAAATTTCCATTTGATAAATACTATTCTTTGGTTGAGCGGGAAATCCCTGATTATCTGCACAGCACCTTAGAGCCTTAATGCACAAAACCCTAAAGCAGAAAGACTTTAGGGCTGGTGTCCCCGCGGACCACGTGCATGCCCGTGGAACGTTTCTTCTTTGGTAGCATCCCTAACACCATTGATATCCACTTCAAGAAAAATGCAGTTTCTCCTCGGCCAACGGATGAGTGGCATCTAGAACCACATGCTCGTCTCTGATTTTCCGTTAGGGTAAACAACTAAGTGAGAGAAGACTTAGCCTCTTTAGACAACCGCGCTTTACTGAGTCAAATGAATGTCTATGGCCCGCAAAATAAGTGCGGACTGCACTCCATAAGTCAGCACATCAGCAGTGACACCATACAGCAGCATGAGATTTGGATAGGAGTTGGGGATTGGCCCCCATGCATCCGAGCCGTTCAAGTGAACGGCGAAGCTGATCTCCCACGATCTGATACCGTTCTACTATTATCGCTACTTCCAAAAGGACCTCTTTTTCCAACACGATCAAGATTGTGATAGCCCGAAAGCCAAAATCTCTGCGGCGTGGATTTTTCCCCACAATTAGCATTCAAAAACAATCGGTCGCCCGACGTTCCACTGTTAAGGGATTCGGGCTAGCCCTTGTGTGAATTCCCTGCCAACAGTGGCTTGATGCTAAGGACTTTACCTCTAGGGCTATTCCTGTCTCAGGGAATCTAGCTAATAAATATGATTAGTTACATCGTTTTCCTAGCAACTCGCATAACAGTTCGTTATGCGGTGTGTTGACTTTATGAGGAGTGTCCTTTAAGGTGTCTTTGACCATTTGGCGTATGCCATAAAGACCGATCTGGAGACCCTATCGTGTTGGATCGTAACTACCGGACCATTCTAAGAAAAATCCTCGCAGAGCGCGTGGGTGCTAACCCTCGCTATTCCATGCGGGCATTTGCCAAGAGTCTCGATCTCGCGCCGGCGCGTCTGAGTTTAGTGTTGGCTGGTAAACAAGGGTTGTCCCGCACGAGCGCCCTAGCTATCAGCAACAAACTGGAACTTGCAGCAAGGGAGAAAGAATTCTTCATTGCTTCTGCTATCGCCACAGATGGGCGATCACGAAGTGAACGGGTTCGAGCTCAAGGCGTATTACAGACTCTAGCGACTGGTCCTGCAGCGCAGGTAGCCCTAGAGGAGCATGAGTTCGCATTAATCGCGGATTGGCAGCACTTTGCCGTCCTTGAGTTAATGCAGACGAAAGGGTTTCGCGGAGATCCCACATGGATCGCGCGACGTCTGGGTCTTACAAAATTTGAAGTCACGCAGACTTTGGCGCGCCTAGAAGAGTTGGGATACATTGCCCGGGAAGATAGTGGCATCCGTCTTATTAAGTCGGACGTCACGACTACCAAAGACGTTCCCTCTGAGGCGATCCGAAAATTTAATCGCCAGATACTGGACAAAGCCAAGACCGCTATAACGATGCAAAGTGTGCTTGAAAGAGATGTCTCTACGTTAACTGTGGGCATCCGCAAACGAGATCTGCCTAAATACAAAGAACTGATAAAAAACTTTCGGCGTGAGTTCAATGCGATCGCAACGGCCACCCCGTCTTCGGCACGCGACGAAGTCTATGTGCTCAGCGCTCAATTTTTTAAATTAACGGAAGGAAAATCAACGTGAACTTTAGACCAAAAATCACAGGTATTGTATTTCTAGGTTTAGCAAGCTACGGCTGCAATGGCAAAGATGGTGACAAAGCGCCTCCGTATATTCAGCCTGAAGATAAACATTTAGCAGAAGCGCAACCTGGCCAGGGAGAAAGCGAACAGCCAGATTCTACCACTGCCTTGACTGGCAATGAGACGCAAAATGGTGATTGGAGCTTTGCCGAACGCGGCCGGCAACTTCTGGCGGCCGCACAAAAGGAGCTGGTGGAACAAATAAAAGCACAACCAGCCGCAAGCTTCACCAATTACCTTGCCAATGTTGGAAGCCAAGAACCACATATAACAGGAATGGAACTACAGGATCGGCTGATAGATGCTCTGCAGGCGTTGCGGATGCCAGAAAATGAGGAACTCCTCTCGAAAAAAGTCACTTCCAGGTTTTTTGCGATAGAAGTCAATGGCTTTGGGAAGATCTCGGTCATGCCAGAGTTGGACTATTTTCTGAATTTTGGCGCTGAATGGCAAAAGCAAGAGCGCATATTGCGAATGCAAGACGTTAAACGCTTGTTACTTGAGTCGATTGGCAGTTCTCTTGGAGTCCCGTCAAGCTTTGCGGAACGTCTGCTCGAAGCTGCCACCTTACAAGTTTCTTTTCCTCAGGACTTGAGGCTTCACAAAATAGTGACGGATCAAATAGAATTCAGTGCCATTAATCAGCACATCAATATTCTCTCAACCCATCATTTGCTGGCCTTTGGCGAGAGTCTAATCAAAACCTTGGCTGGCGTGAGTATAACGGTCAGTGAACCATTTAACTTTGCTGCCATAAAACCCTTGATTTTCAGCCCAAGCGATTGCGAAAGTGAGGGAGAGCTCGAGTGCATCGAGTCAATGAGAAGATTTGATTGGCGTTTGCCAGTGCAATTTAGTTTTAAGAACCAAAAAGATGGGCAATGGATTGAGATTGTCACTGAACTTTACGGCAGCATCAAGCTATTGCCTGGCAAAGACGCCAGTGGCGCCTATTACCTGAGAATCGCAGTACATCCTGAAATAACAAGTAATGGAAGTAAGGTGTTAAACTTCAAAGCCGCAGATACGAAAGAAACCATTGCCTATTTCGATGTAGATCTAGACGGTATGAGAGACCCTTACTGGATCGTCAATGATCATCTTTCTAATGGTACCTATTCATTGAATTTGGCGGTAACAAAAAAGGCGATAGGCTCTAGCGATCAGTTTTACCAACGGGCCATGACTGTCTTGGAGGTGGCGCTTTCCTCGATCATTCAAATGATCAACAAGCTAGAGCCAAATCATTTCGCCGGCATCGTCAACACCTATGCAGGTCCGAGCAACAGGACTGAAATGGAACCAAAGGTACTGCATGCTTGGTACCTGGATTTGCTCTCCAAGATCCAAGTCCTTGGCTATGAGGAGTTACAAGAGGCCAGTCTAGGAATCAAGAATTTTGACTACAATGATGAAGCCCTATTGGTTCGACCTGCTTTCTATCTGAACTTTGGCAGCAACGGCAGCCCGCTTGAAACCTATTTAAAGGTCCTTGAGGTGCAAAAACTAATTGCCCATGAATCAGGTCATCTGTTCGGCATGTCTGACCAAGAATCCGCCGAATTCGCCCGGCATCTCTTAGCCGTTGGACATGAAAACACTGACCTAGGCGGTGACTTTTTGCAGATGAATCCGAACCAGCTTAAAGATAAAACATTGGTGGCAGATGCAGTCAAGGCGTCGAACGAATATTTGGTTCAAGACGCAGAGGCATTGAAGCAAGTCCTGCTGAGCGAAGGACTAATGAATGGAGAATTAACCTTTCATGCAGAGTCACTGCCTAAAGACGATCACAGGTGCTTTATAATAGATGAACCGATTGATTGTACACAGTACTATACTTCAAAATATTGGGAGGAAACCGTTACTATCACCATTAAGAGTGCCAAAAGAGAATTGAAATTTAATGTCGATGTCCGACACAGGTTGAATCTCGACGTGATTAGCGACGGACACGGAATATTTTCCTCCTATTGGGAAATGAAACATCAATCCACTGCCATTGAGGTGATAGATAGCGAATCCGGAAATGTTGTCGGAAGATTCGACCTTGCCCAACTGCGAAATGACGAAGGAAATCTACTTTTTGACGAATACCGCCACGATAACATTCACCAAATTTTCTGAGCGACTTTGACAGCCGTGGCCGCCTGCATACTATACAATCTTAAAAATATCCGATTTATTCGCCACATGGGACAACGCATAGGCTATCAGGGGGAGTAGACCAATCCATAGGACTACTAAGCCCCAATACTCGCCGGAGGATACATCATAAGTATGCAGAATTTGCGGCCAGGTTAATTTGTGATTCAGAATGAAGGTTTCAAAGACGATGGTTGCAAACAACCAACCCATTCCAATGAACGCGGCATCTCGGAATTTTTTGACCTCTAATTTCCTCCACACTAAGAGTAGAAGCAAGGTCCATAGGGCAACTCCTGTTAGACAGGATATTTGGTTTGCTGGATGCGGGGCGATTTTTAGATACTCGATCATGACCAATTCGCGAAAGCCACCATTCACGAAGGCTAAGACGAGAAAGCAGCACCACACGAATAGGGATCTATAAACGGTCTTCATCTTACTTAGATAGCATACCTGGCCTTGCCCGTATATCGCTCAGATGGTTCCTTTCCTACTCCCCGGGAAATTGATAGACAAGTTCACAATGGCGTGGTATCTCGTGCCTATGATTTTGGTTATAAATGCCCACCCCAGTCGAAATTCGTTTACAGGAGCCATTGCGGATTCCTATGCCGCAGGGGCTCAAGGGGCAGGTGCGCAAGTCGAGGTTATAAATCTTGTTGACCTCGTATTTGATCCGATTTTGCACGACGGGTATGGCAAGATTATGCCGCTTGAGCCGGATCTTGTTCGAGTCCAAGAGCTAATCAAGTCTTGCAAAAAACTCGTCATCTGTTATCCGCAGTGGTGGGGATCAGGGCCGGCGTTGCTAAAAGGTTTCATAGACCGAACCTTTCTGCCTGGTTTTGCTTTCAAGTATCGTGGCAAAAGCGGGCTATGGGACAAATTACTTGTGGGTAGAAGCGCGGAGCTGTGGCTCATGTCCGATTCTCCAAGGTTTTGGTTTGTCCTCATGTATTGGAATTCGCCCATCAAGTGGCTAAAGACCGCTACCCTCGGTTTTTGTGGCTTCAAGCCGATCAAGGTCCAGGTTGTGGATCGAGTGCGATTCCTCACCGAGGACCAGCGTGAGAAAGCACTTCAGAGAGCCCATCGGGCCGGTGCTGCGGCCGCAAATTAGGGAGGGATGATCAGCTGATGGATTGGCGGGCTAGCCGCGCCTTGGTTCGTTTAAATTCGTAGTTGGTAAATATGCTAATAGCGATGTTAGCGGTTTCTCCAGATGGCTGTTTTAGGAGCCCCACTTAATATCCCTGAGAATATTTGCTTTCTTGCGGCAGCTGGATACAACGATCTCATGATAAAGATTTTGTTGCCAAAGCCATTCTCTGCATGTTTGGTCCGTCCGCGGTTGGGACTTGCTAGGTTGATCCTGGTCGGTGTTTTAAGTGGCTGTGCGGTGCCTATTTCTTTCTCGCGTTATGAGGAGCCCCTTTCTGAACCGCTTATATCCCCACAATTTATATCCCCACAATCAAACCAAGGCTCAAGCGATCTTGACCTCCCCAAGGTGGTTCCGTTAGATCTTCAGGTTGAGCGTATTCTGGATGACGGTACGCGCACCGTCTTTGGTAAGGAAGACCGAGAGTACCAGCAACAATGGATTGCCTTGACAAAATTTTTCCAGAATCACTCGATCTCGGTGACGGACAAAAAAAGCGATGACGCGTATCTATTGCATGTCACTGTCAAATCGTCCCAGGGAAAATGTCTTTTGATCGCCTGGGAAGCCTCCTGTGGCGGCGCCGCCCTCAGTTCCATTATGAGTCTTGGGCTTCTGCCCATGAAACTCCCGATTAGGATAAGCGTGCTTTGGGAGCTGAGGGACCGGGACAATCAGCTCTATCGCCATGAAATAGAAGACGGCTACGATGCCTGGTACAGCGTGCTATTTCTGCCTGCGTTGCCAGTCGAACTTGTGCGTCAAATAGCAAATAAAACCGTGGCCAGAATTCATGCACGCCAATGGCAAGCGCTTAAACTGAAGACTGAATCCTAACTACCGTTGGCAGATCTTCCCTTTTGTAACTATGTAAGTGCTGATCATGCAGCTCTTAATCATGAAAGGTAGGCCATGAGATTTCTTCTTTTGACAAAAGCATTTTGGGCTGTCTGGATTGTGGCCAGTCTCAGTAGTGCCTGCCTGACCATTCGGCAGCGGATTTTGAACCCTGACCTTCCGCCGGCTCCTAGCGGGCTGCCTACTACAAGCATATTTATTCATTTTCACCTTCAAGACCTCAGTGATACGGGGCGGCGCACGGAGTACCCGCAATTAGGCCAGCCTCACGAAATGTTTCACGAATACCTAATAGACGCCTTTGAAGGACAGGGCTTTGAGGTGATAAAGGATGCTCAGTCCGCAGAAGTCATCCTTGAGGCGAAGCTAACGCGCCGTGTGGACGACTGCCGCTATGCGGGCTTCGCGATGAGCTGCGCGAATATGGAAATAGCGCAACTCCTGACTTTGAGTCTCTTGCCTATTACGATGACGGAAACGGATATTCTGGAATCTCAGGTTGTCTCGGGTAAAAAGGTCATTGCAACACTCACTCACGAGGATGCCTATGATACTTGGATCCACCTATTGCTGCTCCCTTTAGCGCCGATCGAAATGTTTAGATGGTCGCATTTGAGCAATATAAAGGACATCATGGCGGTTCACGCTCGGGAAGCGGCGATGAAGTTGAGGGAGTGGACTAGCGAGAAAAATCTGCCCGTTACCAGGATTTTATAAGATTTCTTTGGCGAGTTTGTTCAATTTTGGCCCCGCTGTTCTTTTTCACGCAGTGGTTTTATGGAGGCAGTCGATCTATAAAGGTAGTAGCGAAAGGCCCACATCACGGCGCGATGGGCCTGCGCTTGAGTGTAACGATAAATAAACCAAGGCAATGCGGGGGCGTAGTCATGTATGGCCACCACCACAAACTTTCGCTGCAACAACAGGCGGAATTCCAGACGTGCCAGGGGCGACGGACTGACCAAAAGTCCTTTTGGAATGGCATAGGTGACCCGGTCGCTTTCTGAGAAAGTCGCGACTTTTTGCAGCTCAATGAGGATGACGCGCTTGAACAGGAGAAGTTGAATGAGTCGGTCGCCCTGTTTAACGGAGATTAAGTTTTGAGTGATGGCCGGCAACCAAGCAAAATAACGTTCGGCCACACTTGCCGCATTTAATCCAGTGACCGGAATGCGCTGCACCGAACGCACAGTGCGTCCAGGTACTCGCATACGGAAGCGGAACGGCTTAGAGATCACGTGGGTGGAGATTCCTTTGAGCAAATCTCTATAGCCGCGCGATTGGCTGTCAGGATAGAAACTGTGGGAATTTCGCGCGACCATGGGATGCTCAAGCGATTCGATCAACGGGTAAACCAAATATCTCGAGGTGTTGGTGATCAAGGAAAGCCACAACCGTGAGAGGGTCGGGGAAAAAAATGGGACTCTGACAAAGTATCGTTTGAGCCCTAAATGCTGAGCCGTCAAACGCATCATGTCTATGTAAGTTAAGGGCCGGCATGAGGCCAAATCGTAAGTATGACCCAAGTGCTGCGGGCTCTTTACCGCTGTGACTAAGGCACCAACAACCGCTGGCAGATCTACCGGCGAAGTCAAGGTTTGGGTCCAAGCCGGACAGATCATCACGTGCAAGCGCTTGACGAGTTTTATGAGAATCTGAAACGAGGAGCCCATCTCGCCAATGATCAGACCGGCGCGAAAAAAAGTATGGGGAATCTGGTGCTCAACAAACACCGTTTCCACTTCTAAACGGCTCTGCAAATGCAAGGACAGATCACCCCGATTTGGAATCAGCCCGCCCAAGTAAACCAAATGCTGAACGCCTTTTGCGCGGCAGGCCCTGGCAAAATTATCAGCCATAATGAGGTCGTAATCAGCAAAGCTACCCTGGTCCAATTGCGCGGTGGGCTCCATGGAATGCACTAGATAATAAACGATATCGACTTTCGCAGGCAAAGCCTTGGAAATGGACTCTTCGGAAAAGAGATCGCATTGCTGCCAGCTCAGACGCGGGTGAGTACTTTGTTTGGCTGAGCGAGAAAGAGCCACCAGGGACGCTTCTGGGAAATCGCTCAAAAGGCGATCCAATAAAGCCCTGCCAACAAAGCCGCTGGCACCGGCAATCAGGATACATGGATTTTTCACTCGGCGACCTCAAGCCAAATTTCATTGCGCCTCAGGAACCACAATTGAAAAGGGGAATTAAAGCGGGCAAAGGTCGCCTCGCCGATGGCTTTCAGATTCTCTTTGCCGAGTTGCACACGGAAGTCAGCTAACTTTTCTAGGTAACGCTCCTCGGACCAGGAGCCCGAATACGAATACACCGCGACGCGTCGGGGTACTTGCTCCACAATGCGCACGCGCGGGTCTACTGGTGCGGGCAATGTTTCCCGCGTGTAACTGGATGGCATCACAAACTGCACGATAAATCCGCTTCCTGAGCGACTCAAGTTTACCGGTGCTGTCATGGTAATCTTCTCGCTCTGCTGGGTCACTGGAGCTGTCATCTCGATTTTTGTCTGAGAGATGTTGTTACCAAAGATGTAGTCTGCGAGAATTCGAAAAGCTGTATTCCCAGCATCTTCAAAACTTTCGCTGACCTCTGTTTGTGCCACTAGCATAGAGCCGTATTTACGGATTTCAAAATCGTTGAATTTCTTTTCAAGCTCAAACTGGGGTTCTTCAATAGCCATAATATTCATAGAGTAAAACATCGCTAACAAATAGACCAGCTGTACTTTCATTGTCTCTTCTCCTTTGGTCCTTCAAACTTAATAGAAGGACGGCCCTATGGCTGATTTCTCACAAAAATATACCTCTACTAAGTCTGATCGCCCAGCATCATTAGCATTAGCAAAATAGATCTTGCGGTCCAAAGCAAAGTTCGAGGCCAATTGCGGCCAACAAGACTTCGTTTTGAAGCCTCAGAACGAAAGCGCAGTTGAGTATGGCTCGGAACGTTTATAAATGCCGTCCAGATCCATAGAGCGGCAACAGAGACAAGGTTCCAGAAAAATATCGTCTGATTTGCGATGACGAAAATCCAAACTCCGGATACCAACTCTAGAGTCATGACTGGCCCGACCACCCAGGGAATCTGCTTCAAGTGGAATTGGTGCAATGACTGGAAATCGATTTCTCCAATCCGTTTGAAATTTGGATAGACTAGAAGCTGAATAAGCCAAATGACTCCCGTCATAAAAAAGCATGAAAATGCATGAAGCAACAAGATCGTGTTCATGAGGGGAGCACCAGTCTTTCTTTCAGGCTTTCTGCTGCTTTACCTAAAATAGCCAAACGAGCCAGCGATTTGTTTTGCCACGATCTAACCCTCAACGCGAGTCTGGGACTCTTTAGGAAATAGCTTTCATGTTTCCTTAGGAATTGCCAGTAAGGCCCATCGACGCCGTCACACCAGCCGGCTTTGGGATATCCGCCCATTTTTCTAAGGTATTTTGAGCCGCAGATATACGGCTTCGCAGCAAGATAAAGGAAAGTTATTTGTGAATTCTTCATAAGGAACCGCGATCATTTTCTTAGGGTTGGTCAGTTGGGGGTCAAGCTCTTTAGGATCGAAAAGTTGATTTCCTAAAATACTCAAGAGATTCATGAATCCAGCTCCATCGGCAGTTTCATGAGATTGTTTTGTGCCAGCATGATCTGCAGCATCATCTTGGCCGAAATAATCATGGTCTCGAGAGATTTGACTCGAGCGTCAGAAATGTTTTCTGCGGCTGCCTCCCGTTGCTGAAAAGAGGAAAAATCCTTTGTGATTTGCTGTAGCATTTTTGCCTCACGGGTCTTTAGCACATGCTGAATCACTTCGTTGACATCTTCCGCCGCGACGTAAACCTTGGTCTTTTGGTTTGGCGCAGGGGCTTCCCGAATCAACTTGTATTTGCAGAGCTCGTCTAAGGCCGGACTGATAAGAGCTTTGGAAAGTCCTAAATTGTGAGTCAGATCTGTGCAGCTTAGGGGAGTCTTCGCTAGGTACAACTGCGTCCAGATAGCTCCGTGAACCCTTCGGAAACCCCAATAGCGGATGAAATGTCCGATAGATAACGATAGCTTGCGGAGATTTCTTCCTGACGAAGGTGTTTTTTCTTTACTGTTCATATTGTTCACGGTACTATGAACAATATGAAGAGTAAAGCAGAAATAATCATCTACTTCGACGGCCTCTGCAAGATATGCAGTAGGGAGATAGCTCATTACCGCAAGCAACGGGGCGCGGATCGCATCCAGTTTGTTGACATTTGTGCCCCTGGCTTTGAACCTGCTGCCTGGGGTTTGGATCCTGTCCAAGTTCATAAGGTAATGCATGCTCGGAGAAAAGATGGCAGCCTGGCGACTCGCGTCGATGCCTTCATAGAGATATGGAAAGTCCTGCCTAAGTATCGCTTTCTTGCTAAAATTGCGGTGCTGCCAGTGGTTAAATCAATCCTTGAAATGGGGTATTCGTGCTTTGCAGCCCTGAGACCCTTTTTGCCGCGTTTAGCGAAGCCAGACGATTGCCAAGATAGCCCTTATTGTGAGGTAAAAAATGCAAAAGTTTCCGATTGAATTTCTTTCAACCGCTAAAGCTACCGGGGTCTTTGAAACACCTTGGGCGATCCACTCCGGATCCTTGCAGGCTGTATGCGCTATTCCTTCCTCCTTTGGGGGAAGCGGGGGAGGGTTTTCTCCCGAAGATTTGTTCCTCCAAGCTGCCATGAACTGCTTTATCGGAACCTTCAAAGTGGTAGCAAAGCTGTCAAAGCTTTCTTATTCCGAGGTCCAAGTTGCGGGGAAATTGCTGGTCGATCGAAACGATCAGGGCAAAACGATGATGAAAACCATTCATCTTGAGATTTCGGTGTCTGATGCTGATCCCGCCGCTCGCTTAGAGACCATCGTTGCTAAGACGATTCGCGACGGGTTTATTTTGAATTCGATCAAAAGCGAAATCAGCTATACCCTAAAATCGAGCCCTTCATCTCTTAGTTAGTCTCTGGCGCGAAAGCGCCAGTTCACTCGCGGTTTTATTGCAACCGCAAGAAAAGGCCAATTTAAAACATCACTCAAAATTTTTGCTACTTGCACTCACATGAATAGGCGCTGCCATCATCACTTAGCATTTTCATTGCTTTTTGGTCAGTCAGGCATGCAGTCCTGTTAGCAGGAATATACTCTTTATATACCGTGCCAAGGGTTGTGTTCATAAGCTGGCATCTGCCGATAACGGCAGGTGGTGTGCAGCGGCAATCGACTTTGGGTTGGTTAACTTCCTTTAACATATTGATGGCATTTTGGTCTGCGACACAATCTTTCGTATTTCCAGCGCTGTAAATCTTTTTTATAGTATTGGCCGGAATCTCAAGCAATAGACAGTCAGGAATTTCCGCGCCGCACATACAATCAACATTACCGTCCAGCATATTCGTGGCACTTTTATCCACAAGACATTGTTGTTGATTTCCTGGTGCGTAGTTCGTATTGACTGCGTTATTTTCCAGATTGACTAAAATGCATGCCTCACTGCCCTCAGCAACATCACAACTGCACGTCACGATTGATTCACCTTCTAGTATATTTACAGCCCGCTGGTCGGCCAGGCATTGGCTGCGATTGGCTGGTGCATAGGTTGTACGAACGGATTGGTCACCGTTATTGATGAGTTCGCATTTCGCAGCCCCGCTCTCAAGACCAGCAACTGCAGATTTGCCTCTTTCCGTGGACTTGCAACTCATTGCGATGAGAAGGCAAAGAGTTCCGATTAAAATGCGCATAAGGCTCCCATTAAATATTTTTCCTCGAAAAAATGACGGCTCGAAGGAGAAGGTTTCTAATATTCTAAACCAAATTGGGATAATCGGGCAAGCAAGTCTCTTGTCAATAAATCCGGGTGCACTCCTTACAAGGCATAACCTATATGTAGAGCGTTTAGCTCCCCATCAAGCAATGTATGCTGCTCATTCCCGGAAGCTGATCTTAACCCACTCGGAATTTATAAAACATGTTAATGGTTGACCAGTACCGCCAGTTGTGGGCCCTTCATAGACAAACCCCACGCCGCTACCTTTAGGAAGTTGGGCTATACTACCATCCCGCGGCCAAAAGAACCTAAATTCCGTATAATCAATCTCATGCTCTTGGCCCTTAGCGTCGGAGCGAGGCCTGCGGCTGCTTATCCCAGACAGAGTTTGGGATCCAAGTCTTAACTTGAAATTAGCGTCACACAATAGACTCCAGCTATACAAATCCTGACTCGTTCT